>JBIPNA010000390.1:0-3408 GCA_044375665.1 Catalimonadaceae bacterium | reverse complement strand
TTCGGGTGCGTACAAAACTGTAGAGCAGCATACCGGCATTCGTTTTGGTAGCGGGTTTCTCGATAAAACCCTTAAAGAAGGAAAAGCCACATTCAGTTCTCTGGAACCATCTAAAGTACTCACTGTATTTAAACAGTTTCAGCCAGGGAATGCGGTAGAATTCAGCCACCAAATTCAAAGGAAAATCTACGGAGAAGGCATCGACCCCATTCAATATTCGGCCTATTTGCCTTTGTTTGAACAATATGGACTGGATCCCAAAAAGGTTCTGCCTTTGTTCGCCTCCAAAGAGCTGGAACAGCAAACCATTTCAGAATTTGCCCTAGCGCAAAAATGGAATGTTTCGGGGTTTCCTGCTTGTATTCTCCAAAACCAGGAAGGAAAGGCATTTGGAATTTCTTCGGGATACCTTCCCTTTCCGGAAATGGAAAAGAAAATTCAACCTTATTTGTGACCCGGAAGCTGAAGGCTTTGAAAGCAGTTTTTAAGAATAATCCGGTATCGGACGGAAAAGTTTTTAAAACACCAGGCTTTCAGTTCTGACAGTTCAGGCTCCACGAGTCGGCTGATAGCTTTGCGAAGTTCTTTTTCAAATAGCGACCGGTCAAAACTGACTTTTCGCAAAATGACCTTGAAATATTCAAGCATTGAAGTCATAGTTCTTAGGGTAAATAGGTGTGTCGTAAATATAAGAATGTCGCAAAACGGAATGCAAAGGTTTTCTTTCAATTTTTGGTTCTTTGCATCCTGAATGAAGTTTTTCAAAGATCAATTTGAACCTTTTTTCATACAAAATCCTTCTAAGAAATGCGAAAACACAAAACTCAAAGCCGATTCCCTTTCCTGACAGAGGCAGCACTGACTTTGATGTTTTTTTTCTCTTTTGGGATGAACGGCGTCCTTGGGCAGAAGCTGGAAATTCGGCTTGGCCCTTCAAAAATCGGGATCAATGAGGTGTACACGATCACCATTACGGCCAGAGATCAAAGTCTGGACGATTACAGCAATTTTCCCAATATCCCAGGGTTTTCCAAGGCAGGTACTTCCTCTTCATCTTCCATGAAAAGTATTAATGGACAGGTGAGTAACGAAACAAGCATTATTCAGAATTACATGCCAGATAAGGAAGGCACTATTACCCTGCCTCCTTTTGTAATGAAAATCAACGGGCAGTCGGTTCGGTCGCCAGGCGCAAAAATTGTGGTCGGACCTCCTGCTGACAATCGTGCATCCGATCCTTTTGCCTATGATCCTTTCGAAGATTTTTTCGGAAAGCCAGGTGAGGGGACAGATGGAAAAACAGATGCCTTCTTCAGTATTCAGTCCAATAAAAAAGAAATCTGGGCGGGAGAAGGAATTACCATTACCATTTCTTTTTTCGTGGCTGACGATAACCAGGCTGAACTGAATTTCTACGATGTGGGAAACCAATTGGCCAACATTGTAAAGCGGATCAAACCCGAAAATTGCTGGGAGGAAAATTTTGGCATTGAGGAGATTATCCCCCGAAAAGTTCGTCTCGGAAAAAAAGGATATACCGAATACAGAATTTACCAAAGTACTTTATTCCCGATAGTGGCAAAAGATCTGCAGGTCCCGGCGCTTACTTTAAATATGATGCAATACAAAGGAGGGGCAGGATTTGGGCGTGCAGGCCGGGAAGAAATAAAGCCATTCTATTCCAAGCCGCTTCAGATTAAAGTTAAACCTCTGCCACCACATCCTATGCGGGGAAATGTATCTGTGGGAACATTCACCCTTGTAGATAAGCCTGGCCGGAAACAAGTGGCATTAAACCAAGGCCTTGGACTGGATGTTTCAATAAGCGGTGAGGGAAATATCAGTTATGTGCCCGAACCACAAGTGGTAAAATCGGCACTTCTTGATGTTTATCCGCCCAATACCCAGCAGACCATTCAAAGAGCCAATGGTAAGGTTTCCGGAGAAAAGGTTTTTTCCTATCTGCTCGTGCCAAGGGAAAGAGGTGATTTCAACTTGAGAAATACCTTTTTCTGGGTCTTTTTCAACACCAAAACAGGACAATATGATACGTTAAGGCCGCAGTCGACCATAAATGTGCTTGAAGGAAAATCTGCGGGAACTGCGGGAACTTCCGCCAAAGCCCAGGACTCCTTTTATTCCTGGATCGAAAAGGCCGATCCAAGTCTCCAAAATCTTACGCAAAGGGTAAGGGACCCATGGTCATGGGTTAATTTTGCCATGGCTGGAATGGCCCTCATCACATTGGTATTGATGTTTGTCCGCCGGTAGCTCTTTCAGACCGCGGACCCAATTCCAAAACCCGAACCTCTACAGGTTTTCCTTCCCGAAAGCCAATTTTCAGAGCTGTGCGCAATTGGTGGAAACCATGCCGGCCGGCTGCACCAGGATTCACATATAAAATACCGCCTTCCATCACCACCCGGCAAATGTGCGAGTGGCCGCAGACCAGCATTTTTGGCTTCAGTTTTTGAATCAGCTCTTTTACCAAAGGTGTATACCGGGGATGTTTTCCCGCAATGTGGACCATAAGCACAGGAAACCCCTGAACTTCAAAAAATGTCCATTCTGAGAACAAGGAACGAGCATCTGCTCCGTCGATATTGCCATAAACTACCCGAAGCTTTTCTTTTTTTCTGAAAGGCTCAATCACATCGGTATTCCCCAGATCTCCGGCATGCCAGACTTGCCGGCAATCGGCAAAATCTTTTTCAAGTTGAAGATCAAGCCAACCATGGGTATCACTAAAAATCCCGATCCACTCCGTAACCATATTTAACGTGAGAATATGGGAAACCTGCCCATGCTTTTGGGGTCGATGTTGAACCTGTCCAGATGGAAAGACGGTGCAAGTCGTTCCCTTTTCCATTGGTTTCTCTTCCAAAGGCCTGTGAACCTGGATACCATAGCTTTCAGGTATTCCGGAGATTCGGATCTGGTTTTAAGAAGGTTTGCCACAATTCCTTCTTCATCAAGCTTCAGAAATAAAAAACGCTCTTCAATGGCTTCCATTAATTCATAAGGCATGAGGTCACCCTCGTCCGTCTGGCCGGATTCCGGAGGTCGCAGTTCTGCGGTCGGGGCTTGCCCAATGATGCCATCCAGAGCTGTATATCCCAGCACATTTCTTGCCCATATAAGCCATTGGCGAATGAAATGCTTGCTTACCCCTGCAAGCGGCGCAAGACTTCCGGAAGTGTCTCCATCCATTGTGCAATAGCCAACATCGCCTTCACTGCGGTTGCTGGTGGTGAGCAACAGATACTGAAAAGTATTTGCCAGCATCCAGATCCCGGGGGCCCGGCTTCTGGCCTGAATGTTTTGAAGAGCCAGATCATCGGTGGCCCAGGAAAGGTTACGTCCAAGATCTTTTTCAATGGTTTTCGTGAACTGGTCCACAACTGCATC
>JBIPNA010000391.1:0-3408 GCA_044375665.1 Catalimonadaceae bacterium | reverse complement strand
AGATTCATCACTCGTCTATGAAGGTCCCTTTCAATTGGCTGCCAACAACAGTATGTCGGTGACCCTTCCTGCCAATGCGCCGGCTGGCTTCGCCAGACTGGTCGTTCCCCAATCCGCCAACCACCCACTTTCTACGTTTGCATCGGCAGAAGCAAATTGCGCCACGGGACTTTCAACCAACGGCTTATTCCCACCACCGGATCAATCGCCACTGGTGGACATCGAGTGCGTTTTGGTCACCAATTCCTTTGATCCCAACGACAAGCTGGTCTTCCCAACCGGTTGGGGAACCGCAGGAAATGTAGAGCCCGAAACAGAATTCAAATACACCATCCGCTTCCAGAATACCGGAACCGACACTGCATTCAAAGTCGTGCTGATCGATACCCTGGATCAAAACCTGGACATCGCCAGCCTGCAAATCGGAAACGCATCCCACAACTACGCCTTCAAGGTTTCCGGAAGAGGCCGCCCGATTCTAACCTGGACCTTCAACAACATCCTGCTGCCCGACAGCGGCAGGAACCAGGAAGCCAGCAATGGATTTGTGAGCTTCAGCATCCGCCCCAAGGCAACGGCTCCGGTCGGAACCCGGCTGGAAAACTTCGCCGACATCTATTTCGATTTCAACGATCCCATCCGGACAAATACCACGGTGAATACGATTTGGGTTCCGACATTGGATCCGGGCGTATTGGATACGGTGTTTGTGACGGAGGTAAAAAAAGTGATAACAGAAAGAGATTTGTCTATTTACCCGAATCCAACGAAAGGGAAAGTAAACATTTTGACAACTTCAGCTGCCACTGCTTATGTTTTCAATTCGAATGGTGTTTTGGTGATTCGCCGAAACCTGGAAACAAGTACCAATGAAATTGACCTTACTTCATTATCGAAGGGACTATATCTGATTCGACTTGACGCTGAAAATGGAAAGCAACAAACGAAAATTGTTTTGGAATAAAGTTCGGAAGTCTTCAAGCGATATCTTTAAAATCCGCGTCCATCCATAAATAAATCGTACCATCCATGAAAAACTTCCTATTTCAACTCATTTTTTGGGTTAGCCTTCCCATTGGGCAGGTATTGAGTCAAACCCAATGGCTTCAACAAAATCCAAAACCTGGAAATCATTTCTACAAATTCATTCACCGAACCAGCCCAACTTCAGCTTTTGCCTTTACGGAGGAAGGCGTCACAGCAAGGACCACTGCAACCACCAATTGGCAAATAGATCCCAATCTGGTTTCAAAAGGCCTGAAAATTAATGACATGAATTTTCCAAGTTCATTCATTGGCTATATGGCTGTTGCCAATGATTCTTTGAGAAAATCTACCGATGGCGGGGCCACATGGGTAGGGCATGGGAATGGCAAAGATTTTACGGAAATTCACTTTACAAGCAACCAGAGCGGATTTGCCCGTCGGAAAGCCAATGCGGCTTTGGGAACCACCACGCAATATTTCACTACAACTGATGGAGGCGCCAACTGGGTGCAACAATCCACAGGAAACAGTAATGTTAACTATGTTTTTACCCACCGAACCGGCTCAGAACTTTGGGGGGTAAAGGAGTTTGGATTATGGTCGGAGGACTATTCCAATTTATACAAGTCAACCAACAATGGAGGGACCTGGACTACAATTGATTTACCCAATGCTAATTTTCTTTCCCAGGTCTATTTTTACAATGCCCAATTGGGTTGGGCTTGTGATTCCAACAAGGTATTCCAGACTACAAACGGAGGGCAAAGTTGGACACAATCATCCTCTCAGGTATATGGCCCGAAAAAAATCTGGTTCATATCTCCAACAGAAGGATGGGTTATTGGCCACAATGGAGGTTCTCTCTACAGAACCGTGGACGGAGGAACTACCTGGAGTCAAAATCCAACCTTTGGTGATATAAATGACTTCCACTTTCTTTCACCACAGGATGGTTGGATGGCAGGCGATTTGGGGACTTTGGCAAGGACTCAGGATGGGGGGCAGACCTTAACCTTTCAAAAGAGTTCTGTTCTTAATTGGAATTTAAGTTCTGTAGAAATACAAAGTAAGGACAAGGCCTGGATGATCACCAACTCGTGGGGTCCTGTTTACAGAACGGAAGATAACGGAAATTCCTGGGAAAGCATTTTTTTACAATTTGATAAAAAGAAACTCCAATTCCCCTCGCCCAAGGTTGGATATGCTTGTGGATTTTATAATGTTCATAAAACTACCAATGGAGGGATTTCATGGCAAAATTTATCAGCCTTCGGGATGGGTGTGATATTAGATTTTACATTTCTTAATAAAGATACAGGTTGGGTGGCAACCTCGGAGGACATTAAACGAACCTTTGATGGAGGCAACACATGGACCACCTTTCCTGCGCAACAAAGCCTTTTATCTATCAAGTTTAATAGTTTTTCCAAAGGCTACTACTTACTCAGTAATTCATCAGGTTCCACTTGTTTCCGGTCTTCCAATGGAGGTCAGACCTGGGTACAAATGGGTTCTCAAACTCAACCTGCAAGTTGTTTCACTTTTTTGGACGACAATAATGGCTGGCTTGGGGGATATGATGGATCGGTTTACAGAACCACCAATGGCGGCCAAACCTGGCAAAGTGTCATCCTTACGGAACTCCAATCCATACGGGATATTAGATTTGTTTCTAACACCCATGGGTTTGCAGCCACTGTTAATGGGGTATATGAAACTCTTGATGGGGGCGTAACCTGGAAAGTGGACCCAACCCTTTTTCCCCCTTCCATAAGCATCAATTCCATAGCATTTTATAAAAACAAACCCGCAATGGCGGTCGGTGACCATAGCTCTATTTACCAAACAAATAATTGGAAAGGGGATATTCGGACAGTAGTGAAAGGCAAAGTGATCAAAAACGAAAACGACGATTGTATTCCAAATCCAAACGAAGAACCCCTACAGGGCCATGTGGTGTATTCAGAACCTGGCTTTGATTTTGGTTATACCAATGCAGCCGGGGAATTTGCTTTTCGGGTTGATTCTGGTTCCATCATTTTAAAGCAGATTATTCCTACCACAATCCCAGCCCTAATGAACATCCAGTATTGTCCAATTGGAAATCAAGGCATACCGGTTTCCATCAACGGGAATGAAGATGCAGTGGCTGTGGGTGAATTTATCAATGAAGTAAAGCAATGCCCCCTCCTCTCCTTGTTGGCGAGCAGCTGGCTTTTGAGGCCATGTAGAAATAGTTTTTTATATGTGAGCATTTCCAATATTGGAACTGCCCCATCAGATTCTGAATGGGTTCATGTAAAGTTACCACCTGAAATATTGATGAAAAGTGCTTCTCATATCTTTGATTATAACGCACTTGACTCCACCTACCGGTTTAAAATAGGCCCGATTCAACCAGGGGAAGTTAAAATGATTACT
>JBIPNA010000389.1:0-3410 GCA_044375665.1 Catalimonadaceae bacterium | reverse complement strand
GTTTTGATGCCAAATCAGGTGTAGACAGAAAATCTGGATCAACCAAAATTTGGCATGGTCGGGTTCTGGTTGTTCTTTTGGTCCTTAATGCTGAAAAGACTCGCTAGTCAAACCGCCACTTATGGCCTGACCAGTATTCTGGGCAGACTCATTGGCAACCTCCTTTTGCCCTTGCAAACGGCTCAGCTTAGTCTTCGCGATTTTTCTGTTCTGTCAGAAGTACTCGCCTATGCCGCAGTCCTTTCCATTTTATTTCCGCTCGGCCTGGAAACGGCACTTTTCAGGTTCAGCAACGATTCGGCCGAAGACAAAGCAAAAACCGAAACAAGGATCATCTCTTTTCAGATCCTCGCCGCCTTTTTTTTAATGCCCATTTCCTACGGTTTTCTACACCTGAGGATGGAAAATCTTTTGGCCGAAGATGCCTGGATGGTTTCGGCAACGCTCGCCGGAGATGCTATTCTGGGAATTTTCCTTGCCCGATTGCGAAATCACAATGCCAGCTTTCCTTTTTTCAGGGTCCGGTTGGGGGGAATTTTCATTACCATCCTCCTCAACCTCTTGTTCCTTTCTGACATCCCGTTCTTTGATCAGATTAATCCTTTTGGCATCAATTACCGGCTTATCCTGGGGATAAACTTTGCTTCTTCTCTTTTATCTTTCCTGCTGATGCCCAAGAGCCTGGCCGGATTCAGATGGAGTTTTGATCTGGACATCAACCGTAGAATTCTCCGGTTTTCAATTCCAATTGTGGTGATGGGATTGGTTGGTGTTGTAAACGATATTTTTGGCAGAATCTGGCTTGAACAATTGTGTCCCAAAGGTTTTTATCCCGGCATTTCCAATGATGACCTGATTGGAATTTACTCAGGATGCGCCAAGATTGCCATCTTTATCAACCTTGGAATACAAGCTTACCGATATGCTGCCGATCCTTTCTTTTTTTCAATTCAGGACCGGAAAGACACCGCTGATTATCTGGCCAAATCTTTTACCTGGTTTGTTGCGGCGGGCCTGCTGGCCTGGGTTGGCATTGTAGGCAATCTCCCATTTATTCTTCAGCTGTTTCTCAGAAAACCAGAATTCGCCCTCGGAACCGATGCTATTTTCATTTTGTTGCTGGCCAATTTCTTGTTTGGCGTGTACTACAATCTATCTTTCTGGTACAAATTCACCGATCAAACCTGGTGGGGCACACTTATTTCAGTGGGCGGATTGGCAATCAATGCAGGCCTCAATTTTCTGCTGGTTCCACGTTTTGGCATGACAGGTGCTGCCTTGTCTTTACTGGCTTGCTACAGTTGCATGTGCCTTGTTTCATGGTCAAAAAGCCATTCTTTTTTTAAAGTGGCATGGGAGTACTCCAAAGTTGGCGGGCTGTTTGCATTTGCTTTGGCGTTGAGTTTCCTTTCCCGCATCTGGAGACCTGATTCAGGCCTTCTGGTGCAAGTGGGTTATGGGTTAATTTTCCCTTTGCTTTTCCTGTTTCTTGTGGCATGGATGCAATCGGGTGTATTCAAAAAACGCGAGGTCCATGGTTCCAGCTAAAACACCCAGACTTGTTCAGCTTTTAGGAAAAGGCCTTCAGTTTCGGATTGAAACCAAAGAGCCTGTGGTTTATCTGACTTTTGATGACGGCCCTATTCCCGGGCTCACTCCATGGATTTCGGACCAGTTAAATTACTGGGGGGCAAAAGCCACATTTTTTATGGTTGGAGAAAACATCCTCAGGCAGCCTTCTCTTGTAGAATCTTTGCTAAAGTCAGGCCATGCTTTGGGAAACCATACCCACAACCATCTGAATGGGTTTAAGACCCGGGTTTCCGACTACCTGGCAAATGCAGATGCCTGCCAGCAAGCTTTGGAATCATTTCTTCCCCAGGGTCAACCTTTGCTTTTCCGACCTCCGTATGGAAAGATCAGTCCAAGGGAACTATTTTTCCTCAGGAAGCTTGGCTACCATATCGTGATGTGGGATGTGCTGAGCAAAGATTATGATGCGGAGGTACCGCCTAACCAGGTTGTTCAGAATGTCCTTGATCATGCTGAGCCAGGATCCATCATTGTTTTGCACGACAATCTCAAAGCTGAGGCCAATTTGAAAATTGCCCTTCCCAGAATTCTGGCGGGGCTCAGGCAAAAAGGTTTCAGAATGGAGAACCTTTGGTCGGCCCTTGCCGATTCCCTATCCTGATTCCGGATCAAACCTGGCCCGGATATTGATCGATTAACCCCCAGCCTGAACTTTTTTCAGCTTATCTGATTTTAAACTCCACCCTTCTGTTTTGGGGAAAAAGCCGGGTCGAATCCCTTCCGAACAAGGGTCTGGTTGATCCATAACCCGTTGTGCTCAACCGGTCCTTACTGATTCCTTTCTGCCTAAGATAAAAAGCCACCTCACTTGCCCTGTCTTTTGACAATTGAAGATTAAGTGCCGGGTCTCCGGTAATATCTGTATGCCCTTCTATACTGACTTTCAAACGCTCGAAACGCTGAAGCAATGAAACCAACCGATCAAGTTCGGGAAGAGACTCCTCCCGAATAAAAGGCTCCCCTTGCTCAAAAAGAATATTTTTTGGCGTGTATTTGAAGATGGTATCTTCCATTTTCGTCCTGGGTCTGCCAATTTTAGGAGCAACCGGAGCCTTGGGTTTCGGATTGACCGCCGGGGCTACCTGCTGTTGAACCGGGGCTATTGCCATTTGCTCCTTTGGTTTTTCAACCTCTTTTTTGGGAGTGGCAACTTCTTCCAATACCACTGCTTTATTGCGGTTCTGCGCCACCGGAACAGCTTCCTGAGTGGGCTCTGGATTTGGGGCTGGAGGTAATGCAAAGTAATTCCTTCCGATCACTTCTTTTTTGTCCAGGAAACTGTCAAAAAAAGAAGGATCCGGGTTTGGGATTTCCCAAAACAATTCAATCTGTCCTTCCAGAATTCCATTGAAATACTCCACCACAATATCATAGTTAAAACCCTCCTTCATAGCCACGAGCCCGGATATTTGCTCATGGTCATGAGGTCCCCAGGCATCCAGGACTTTCACTCCACCAACCCATACCCGGATACCATCATCAACCAATGCAGAAAACTGGTATTCTCCGGATTTCGGCGCAGTAAGACGCCCTGTCCAACGTATCGAATACTCGGTAACCGGCATCCCCGGACCTGGAGAACGGTTGTCCCAATTGAACTTAATCTGAGGATCTGTCCGGGAAAAAATCTTACGATTAAAATTCCTTCCGGAATAATATTCCCCTTTCA
This sequence comes from Catalimonadaceae bacterium, assembly GCA_044375665.1. Classification (GTDB taxonomy): domain Bacteria; phylum Bacteroidota; class Bacteroidia; order Cytophagales; family Flexibacteraceae; genus CAMDMI01. The sequence goes on along the minus strand of JBIPNA010000389.1, from coordinate 148 downwards.
AACCGGATTGGGCAAATGTCCCAACAGAAACAAGAAAAAACATGACGGTTGCAAAAAGCCTCATACACATAAAAAACGGTGCTCATTCAAAACAAGCCTAAACCTGTCTCATGCAAAGCAGCTAACTTTTGAACGGTTGGATTCAGGG
>JBIPNA010000388.1:0-3413 GCA_044375665.1 Catalimonadaceae bacterium | reverse complement strand
ACCCCTTCATCCAGCTGGCTGTTATTTCTCTTTTTGTTTTGATGGGTTATCTGGCTTTCAGCTTAAGCAGAAATGCGGAGCAAAACCGTGTCTGGGTTGGCCTTGCAAAAGAGACAGCCCATCAGCTGGGGACCCCGATTTCCAGTTTACTGGCATGGTCTGAATACTTGAGAAGCAAACCTGAATTGGCTGCAGAAGGCATTGTCGATGAAATGGATAAAGACATTGTGCGGCTTCAGATGATTACTGCCCGGTTTTCCAGCATCGGTTCTGAACAAAAATTGCAGTTGGAAGATTTAGGAGAAATGGTGGAAGGGGCCATCGATTACCTTCGAAACCGGGTAAGCAAGAAGGTTGAGATTTCGGTGAACCTGAATCCTCCGGGTGTTCCTATAATGGCGTTTATCAATCGGCCGCTGTTTGAGTGGGTTATTGAGAACATCACAAAAAATGCAGTAGATGCCATGGCAGGTGTGGGTACATTACGTTTGGACATCACTGAATTGCCTGAAGGGAATGTTCAAATGGATATTCAGGATTCGGGAAAAGGAATACCAAGGAATCAGTTTAAAAAAGTATTTGAACCTGGATTTACGACCAAAAAGCGTGGCTGGGGATTGGGTTTGACGTTGGCCCGCAGGATTGTGGAACAATATCACAAGGGGAAAATATTTGTAAAAAGCTCAGAACCAGGCAAAGGAACCACCTTTCGGATTTTGTTGCGGAACCGCATGTAGAGCGCCGGAAGATTATACCGGAGTTGAGCCCATCGGCCTCCCTCAACTATTTTCTTTTGCCATTTGCCCTTGCCGGATTTTATCCTGAATTTTGCGGCCCAAATAGGAAAACAATCATAATTAACATTCTGAAAATCAAATTGTAATGGCAACCAACCGCAGTTTTACCATGATTAAGCCTGATGCATTTGCAGATGGCCACACAGGCTCTATTTTGTCCATGATTGAAAAAGCCGGATTTCGGCTGGTCGCTGGAAAAGTTACCAGGCTCAGCCCGGAGACAGCAGGGAAATTCTATGCTGTTCATCAGGAACGTCCCTTTTACAATGACCTATGCCAGTATATGAGCTCAGGCCCGATTTTCGCGGCAATTTTAGAGAAAGAAAATGCAGTTGCTGATTTTCGGACATTGATTGGAGCCACCAATCCTGCAAATGCTGCGGAAGGAACCATCCGAAAGATTTTTGCCAGAAGCATTGAGGCCAATGCCGTTCATGGATCGGATTCAGATGAAAATGCCGCTATTGAGGGGGCTTTTTTCTTTTCTGAACTCGAGCGGATCTGATCGGAACAGGTAGCCAACAGCTATCTGAATTTGCTAAAATGGCCCGAAGGATTGTAGAAACTGCTTTGCCCGCACCCCTGGACGAACTCAGTCCAAGGGATTATATTGTCATAAAGGGAGCCAGGGCCCACAATCTTAAAGGGTTATCTGTGGCCTTACCCCGCAACAAGCTCATTGTTATAACAGGACTTTCAGGTTCTGGAAAATCTTCGCTTGCTTTCGATACACTCTTTGCAGAAGGACAAAGAATGTACGTGGAAACCCTGAGCAGTTACGCGAGGCAGTTTGTGGGCAGGATGGAAAAACCGGATGTGGAATATATCCGTGGTGTTTCTCCTGCCATTGCCATAGAGCAGAAAGTCAATAACCGCAATCCCCGCTCCACAGTAGGCACGAGTACAGAGATTTACGATTACCTCAAACTCTTGTTTGCCAGGGCAGGCATAACTTATTCTCCGGTCAGTGGTTCGGAAGTGAAGCGGGAGACTGTTGGGGATGTTGTTTCTTATCTTCAGAAATTACCCATAGGAACCCGGGCCCTTATTCTTTGTCCATTGAAAATCCGGGCCGACCGGACCCTGAGGACAGAATTACAGGTTTTATTATCCAAGGGTTATCCCCGTCTTGTGGTGGATGGGGAAACAGTTTTTACAGAAGACTATCTGGCCCAGCTTCCAGAGCCGGTTAAGGGCAAGAAAAAAAATGCGGATTCTCTGCCCGAGTCAAAGCAGAATATCCTTATCGACAGGGCAATACTTCAGCAAACCGAGGAAGAAGGATTTCGACTCGGGGATTCAGTTCAAACAGCTTTTTTTGAAGGAGAGGGCGTTCTTGAGATCTGGCTGGACGAAGAAAAGAAAGTATTTTCAGACAGGTTTGAAGCCGATGGAATTCAATTTGAGGAGCCTTCAGTAAATCTTTTCAGCTTCAACAATTCTTTTGGTGCCTGCAAAACCTGCGATGGGTTCGGAAATGTTCTGGGTATCGATCCTAACCTGGTTTTTCCTGATCCCAACCTTTCTGTGTTCGAAGGGGCTATTTCACCCTGGAATTCTGAAAACCTGCGTCGGGAATGGCTGCAGCCTTTGCTGCGAAACGGAATAATGTTCGATTTCCCGATTCACAGGCCTTACTACCAGTTAACGGAAGAGGAAAAGCAGTTGTTGTGGACGGGCAATAGTCAGTTTTCCGGACTTGATACTTATTTTAAGTATCTGGAATCCAACTCTTACAAGATACAGCATCGGGTTCAGTTAAGCCGGTACCGGGGGAAAACCACATGCCCAGACTGTAAAGGCAGCCGTCTCCGAAAGGATGCCGGTTATGTAAAAGTCGGAGGCAGGTCAATCATCGATCTGGTTTTAATGCCAGTCGCTGATTTGTTTTCCTGGTTTCAACAACTTGAACTCACTGAATATCAGTTAGGCATCAGCAAACAGATTTTGAAGGAGATCCGTTCGCGGTTAAGGTACCTGATGGAAGTAGGTTTGGGTTATCTGACCTTAAACAGGCTTACTTCCACTTTATCAGGAGGTGAATATCAAAGAATTAAACTGGCAACATCTCTTGGGTCTGCATTGGTAGGCTCGATGTATATTCTGGATGAGCCGAGTATAGGGCTCCATCCGAGGGATACAAAAAGGCTGGTTCAGGTATTGAAAACCTTGAGAAGCCTGGGAAATACTGTGATCGTGGTAGAGCACGAAGAAGAAGTGATGCTCGCTGCAGACCAATTGATTGATGTAGGGCCTGGTGCCGGATCCGGAGGTGGAGAGTTGGTATTTCAGGGAAAGGTAGTGGAAGTGGGGGATGGAAGTTTTTCTCAGGACTCTGCCATAGCAGAAAGGTCGTATACATACAGATACCTAAATGGTTTAGAGGAAATAGCCTTGCCCACCGGAAGAAGGCAATGGAGGGATTTTATCCGGATTTTGGGGGCCAATGAAAATAACCTCAGGAATCTTGATGTTCAGATTCCAATGCACATTCTGACGGTGGTAACCGGAGTAAGCGGGTCTGGAAAGTCAACCCTGATCAACAAAGTTTTGTATCCGGCTTTGGGTAAAATGTTGGGTCAGGGATCCGAAGAATCTGGAAAATTCCTACGGTTG
>JBIPNA010000387.1:0-3426 GCA_044375665.1 Catalimonadaceae bacterium | reverse complement strand
TGGCGATTTTGCCTTATAACCTGGGGTAGCCGGATCCAGAGCCGGCCCATCCGGAAAAGCATTCAGTGTATAATATCCTGTCGGATGCAGAACCTCATAGCCCTGGTCTGAGAGCACTCCGGTTGCGCCGATTTCATGGATAAAATAACGTTCCATACTGTCTACCTTTAAACGCACAGACATCCGATCCGGGGAAAGCAGAAGTCCTTTAACGGGACAATTTCCTTCGCGGACCACCGGACTGCCATATGTCTGATGGTATAGATACGTAAATCTGGATACCGAATAAGATGCCGGATCTGAGGCTGTAATGGAGTCCACAGGAAGTGTAAACCGAATCTCAAAACCATCTGGCCTGGCTGAAATGGTTTTCATTTCAAATGGGGTTCGTCCGTTCCAGATGAGGCGCTGAAGGGCAAAAGGAGAAGCACCTGTACTGGCCCAGCCCCGGTTTGTCTGTGCTACAAACATGCTGCCATCAGTTCCCCAGCACTGACGCAAAACCCCGGAAGCAAAACCTTCCCTGAAGCCAAAAGCACAGCCCTGAAATTCGCCTTTTACTTTTTCAAAAGCCACCCGGACAACTTTGCTCTGACCCTGGTCGCCCACAAAATACTGCCCATCGAAAGGACCAAACCGACCGCCGGTTGTGTCTGGAATAAAATCTGAAGTTGATACGCCCAAAACACCATGGGGGAGCCATACAGAAGGCAAACGTAAAGAAGGGATCTCCTTTTTAACCTCAAACATGGGCATCTTGAAATCTCTGATCTGTTCTTTTCTGGCCACCACGGGCGATTCTGGCATGGAAGCCCAGTTCAAACCAGCCGGATTGGCCATAAAATCACCCTTTTCTAAAACAGTAATATATCCGGAACCTACCCAATCGCCCTGATTCTCCGTGTAAAAAACCTTTCCTTCCGGACCAATGCCAATACCACAGGGAGAGCGAACCCCGGCAGCCCAGGGGATAATCTTTCCTTCGGGACTAATTTTAATTACCCAACCCCGCCAAGGGGCATAGCTTTTAGCATTGTACCAGTCCACATCCCCAAAGGCTACATTCAGCGAAACCACCATGTTGCCCTCCGCATCGAAAACAGGTCCGAAACTGTACTCATGGTAATGCCCTACGGTTGGCAACCTTGCAACGCAGGTATACTGATCGGCAATTCCGTCACCGTCTGTGTCCGTAATTCGGGTCAACTCGCCCCTCTGGGCTACATAAAAATGCCCGTCGCGATATTTCAAACCCAGGATTTCATGCAACCCGCGTGCAAAACGCTGATAAGAAGGTTTGTTTTCCTGGTCTTTTCCATACGGACTCGATACCACCCAGATTTCTCCTCTTCGGGTAGAAACGGCCAGGCGCCCATTGGGTAGGGTGCAAATACCTCCGCCTTCAAGCAGTGCATCATTGGGAAGCCCAAGATTCAACAAGGTATAAAAATCTGCCTCTTTTGGCTGGGTCTCCCGTTTTACCACCCCTTTTGTCTGGCTCTTTACGGGTACAGATCCGACATTGTGGTGGTGGTGATTGTGCTGTGACAAGGCTGAAGAACCCAGAAAAAACAGGATCCAACACTGAAAAACGATGTTCTGTGAAATCCGCATTATTTTACCAAAGAAGAGAATAGCTTAGTTGTTGTTTTAAAACCGGTGCTTCAAGGGGAACCAGGATCCGCTGAGTCATTTTTCCTGAAACTACTTTTACTACAGTTTCCACTGTTTTGGGCAGTTGTACATACCAGGATTCGTCGATTCTGTACCGGCCATCGGGTAGTTTTTCAATCATTGCACCTTCAGCCACACAATACCATAAGGCGGCACTTTCAGAAGAAGATGGCTGATATCTGATATCGGCTTTCAAATGACCCTGATCCGGATGAAAATGGAGTGTCAGCTGTCCATTGGGAACCCGGTATTTAAAAACCGGATCCTCATTGGTTTTTTGCTGATAGCCCATATATGAAAATCCATCAGCCTCATTTATGGTGTCTGGAAAAGCAGCCGGATCGGGTGAAAATCCTGCCAGGGCACCATCCATCCATTCCTGCCTGGCTCCCATGGGATAAAGACTCTGTTGGTTTCCGCGGTCCGACCACATTGTTGAAACTTCTCCGAAAACCGGGCTACGCCAGACCCGAAGCAACCGACCCGTATTTGCATTGAGTGTAAAATGAAGCCCCTGGGGAAAGCACACATTTATCCCATAAGGTTTTTTTACACCCCTGTGCTGTAAAAAACTGCGTTGAACGTATGGATGCGCCTCACAAGGCAAAATGAGTTGACCTCCGGAAACAAAACTGGTGAGTGACCCATCGGCGTGAAGAGATTTTAATTTTATCCCCGGACCTGAATAGGACAAACCCAGGCCAGGTCGGTTTTTGGTATTGTTTTTCAGGAAACAAAGCTCCACAGGGTGTCGGCCCGCAGAAAGCTCAACCTCAGTGGATCGGCGCTGGTTCCAGAATCCTCCCCTTGTGGTATCGAGCAGCAACTTACCATCCAGAGTAAAAGTTGACTTCCCATTTTGTTCTACATAAAAAGTATATAGCCCTGGTGTCTTTACCACAACATCTCCTTTATAAGAGATCATGTACTCGTCTTCGGTTTCCAGATGCGCCTTGTCGAGCAGGTCAGCCTTACCCTGACGGACGGGAGGACGCGTTAAAAAGTCTTTTACAGTTGAAAACGGTCCCTGATAAACTGCATACTGAAGGTTGGCCCATTCCAGCGGGGGATTACCTACCGGCGCATATTTCATATTCCGAAAACAAACCGGACCATGGTCTCCCTGAAAAAGCAGGGGACCCGTAGCAGACTCATCGGCAAAAGCGGCCCCACGGGTAGGACCAGAAACTTCAACATTGGTATGAATTTTTATGCCATTAAGCCAGACAGCAGCAAAACGGGCATTGCGAATTTTAATGCCGGAAGCCGAAAACCGGGGCGCTTCAAACGATATTTTTATGGTTTGCCAAAGACCTGGAGCCATGGCAGCATTGGTGGCCGGAGCCACACCTTCATAACCTTCCTGACCTTTGCCCCTGGCCGGATTCCATCTTTGGTATACTCCGCCACAATCTGAGAATGCCGGGTTTTCCTTATTCCAGGAATCAAAAAGTTGAATTTCATAACGGCCCTGAAAATAAATCCCTGAATTGGAACCCTTGGGCATGAGGAAGTCCACCTGAAAATCTACATCTCCATAAACAGATCTGGTTTGAAGATTGTCCTTTTTTTCTGCATTGGGGCGGTTTACAAGAACCCCTGCTCCAGGCTTGGTTTCAAGATGCTGATTCAAATCTGGCAAGCCAAAAGCTGAACCGGCAATCGTCCAGTTGCCAGCTACCGGCTGAAAAAAAGAAAGGTCGGCCAAAGAAACCGGAACCAGCATTTTCTCATTCCATTGCGCTGCTGAAG
>JBIPNA010000386.1:0-3446 GCA_044375665.1 Catalimonadaceae bacterium | reverse complement strand
GAGCATTGAAGAGAAAACACCTTCCTTAACTTTTCCAAGACCCTTTTGGGGGAAACCTTTACCAGCATTTTCTTTGCTGTTACCACACTCCTTTTTGAAAATGAGGATGAGGACGATCTGCGCCAACCGGGCTATTCCAAAAATGGCAGGCATCAAAATCCACAAATTCTTCCAGTGCCAGATCATTTAAAAACCTAAAACCTCACTCCAGGATTCGAATAAAGTAATAGATATCCTCGTGAAAATGAATGATCAACAAAAGATTCTAACGGGAATCTTATTCGTAATCTGAACCGGGTTACTGTTATGCGGAAAACAGGAGTACCACAAGGAATTTCTCAGGGAACTGAAGGAGATAGAAAGCAGGAATAAGTTCAGAGTGTTGTATTGATTGCTTTTTTACCCGAAAAAGAGCATTGATTTTTTCGGCACCACTTACCTTTAAATATCGTTAAATTACCATTCATATATTTTTTTATACCGCCCATACTTAAGTGTTGGATTTTTGAAAATTGGTGTCGTGTGAAGGACCAAGAACGATTTCTAAAACCTTCTAACTCCTACCAAAATGAAAACCTCCGCTTTTACCTCCGCTCTTAAAGGACTTTCCGCCCTTTCATTTGTTTTCCTTTTGGCTTCCTGCTCAAAGGAATATGTTGAGCCAGCTTCTTCTTCTACTGAAGAGGTTTCTGCCCGGAAGGTTGCTCAAACCTACAACGAAGCTCAGTATTCTGATCCTACCATACAAAGAACTCCGGTTGCTGATCCCAACCTCCGCCAGGTTTCGCTTTCCGACATCCGTGCTTCGAAAGACGTTAAAGATCCCGGCCAATCCGGAATCAGCGAACAAAGACTCCGCAACCACCAGACCATCTGCGAACTTCATCCAAAGACCCAACAGCCTTCAACAGATCAGATCTTCGATGATGGCCGCCGGTTGAAAGACCTGACCAGAAGTACCAGATAATCTGGCTTTTCTTTCACTCTCCACCCGAAAACGAAAAAGAGACCGCCCAACGGCGGTCTCTTTTTTTGCTGCAGGAAAGACGGTTTTCGGATACGTATCCCGAGCGGATATTTGTTAGAATTTTATTGAGCTCCGTCGGCTTACAGTGTAGAAGCCTGTTTTTGTTTGGGGTGCTGCACAGGAACAAATGGGCCAACAATCGATAATTCAGATTTTTCGGATGACCCGACATTTGAATCTGCCTTTTCTTTTTTGTCCTGACAATGACCGAAAGGTTTAATGTTTTCTTTTTCGCAAGAACTAAAAGTAAGCAGGCCGATGACCATTGATCCGGCCCAAAGAACACGAAGAGGATTGAATGTTGTTTTCATATCTGGATGGAGTTGAAGTGTAAATTTCTTTTTGCAAAGGACTTCAAAACTTCTCCAGTGTTCTTTTAGATTGGGATGAAAGGGCTGGAAATCAGGGTTTTTTGATGATTTTGGGGACAAGAGACCAGAATCCCATGATGGATGTTTGGGGATGCCGGTGGCAAGAGGCTGTTGTAAGGGATGAGCGGAGGATTAAATCAGATCAGGCCGCGGGCTTTGAGCTCCAGGTATTGGTTAACGCTTCGAACAGTAAGTTGCCGGGGCTGCGTAAGGATGGTGTAAATTCCGCTTCGCCGGAGACGATGCACCATTTGCTGTTTTTCGAAAAGGTATTTACGGGCTATTGTTTGTTCATACACTCCCTGAATTCCATTTTCCAATTTGCTTTCTGCAAAGGACTGGATTTCGGCATTTTCAAACAGCACTACCACAAGAAGATGTCTTGATTGAATCCGCTCCAATGTGGGAAGGATCCTTTCGAGCTGACTCAGACTTTCCACATTTGTAAAATAAATAATCAGGCTTCTGACACGGATGTGGGTTCGGATTAATTGGTACATGCGGTCAAAGGAAGGATCGCCTTCTGTTTCCTTCAGATTATATAAGGAATGCATAAGTCGTCCCAATTGGGCAGTTCCTTTATCTGCTGCTACGAAATGGTGGGTTTTGTCACCAATTCCAAGTAGCCCGGCCTTATCATCCTTTTTTAAAATAAGTGCAGAAAGAGAAAGGCATGCGTTTACAGCATAATCAAGAAGACTCATACCATCGAATGGGCTGGACATGTTTCTTCCCAGATCGATGATGGTGTACACCTGCTGGGATTTCTCATCTTCAAAATGATTCACCATCAGGCGGTTTAGTTTGCCTGTCGCCTTCCAGTTGATGGTCCTCGGATCGTCGCCCCGGGCATAATCTTTTATGTGGTCAAAATCGTAACTGTGTCCTAAGCGTCTGATTTTGCGGATCCCATTTTCTGTGCTGATTCTTTGGGAGGCCATCAGCTGGTATTTTTTCATTTCTACCAGAGATGGGAAAACACGGACATCCTGCTGATTCTGTATTTCAATGCGTCTTTCCACCAGTCCGATGGGGGAGCGGAAATACAGAATGGATTGTCCAAAAGAATACAGGCCCCTTGTTTTGGGTACCAGGACATAATTCAATTCTGTTTTCCCAAATGCTTCCACTTTTCCATCGATCCGAAAGTCCCGGTTTTGAAAAGGATAAGGCAACTCATCCAGCAACCAAAACTTAAAAGGCCAGGATGTTTTGTTTTCAACCGTAACCCGGACCCCATTGTCACTCCCCAGGGAAAAAACCGAAGCCAGTTGGCGCTGAATCTGAAATGGCTTTTTTCGGGAGAATAAAAACATCGCATCAGCCAGTGTTCCAATTAAATACAATCCCAGCCCTGTCTGAACAAAAAACAATAGAATTTCGGGCAGAAAGTGGCATCCGGCAAACAAACCGGTAAATCCTGCAAGCCCATAAAAGAACCGCCTGGTCAGAAAGAAGTGCTTGAAGAATGTCAACGCGGCACCTCGGCTTTTTGAATTATTTCTCTGATAATTTCCTCGGAATCAAAACCTTCCAGCTCTTTCTCCGGGTGAAGAATAATCCGGTGGTTAAGCACAGGGATCATGGCTTTTTGAATGTCCTCCGGGGTTACAAAATTCCGGCCAGCCAGGGCAGCAAATGCTTTGGAAGATTTCAATATGGCCAGAGAAGCCCTTGGGGAACCGCCAAGCTGCAAATCCCGGTTGTTTCTGGAATGGTCGATGAGGGTAGCAATGTAGCGCACCAGTTCGTCCTGAATATAGATCCGTTCAATGATACCTTTTGCTTCCTCCAGCTTTTGGGCAGATGCTACCGGGCGAAGACTGTTCAGGCTTACCTGGTCAAAATCTTCTTTAAACCGGTTTAAGATAGAAATTTCCTGCTCCAGGCTGGGATATCCCAACTTGATGCGGAATAAAAACCTATCCAACTGGGCTTCAGGTAGTTTGTAGGTCCCCTCCTGCTCAAATGGGTTTTGGGTTGCCAAAACAATGAAAGGTTGGGAAAGTCTTGTGGTTTTACCATCCACCGTGACCTGTCTTTCTTCC
>JBIPNA010000060.1:0-13098 GCA_044375665.1 Catalimonadaceae bacterium | reverse complement strand
AGGTGTTTGGGTGTTGTCACTCTCCAATAACCATCGATTTATCGGGCAGCTTTGAAGCAAGGAGTACCGGTCAGGCTTGCGGAAAAAGGATGGGCCAAAAGAGACATAGGTATTTTCCTCGGCATAAATTTTGGTCAACAATTTTATTCCTCCTGAAAAGCCGTGAAATAAAACAGGAACATTGGCTTTTTGAACTCCGGAGAACAAATTTTCGTGCGTCCTTACGGCATGTAAAATGAGCGGCAAGCCATAGTCTTTGGCCATTTGAACATGGCCGTTCCATGCTTCCATTTGCAAAGAAATAGCAGGTCCCCGAAGTGAATCTAAGCCAGTTTCGCCTATAGCAATTACTTTAGGATGTGGGAGAAGAGACAAAATGCGGGCTTTTCTGCTTTTGAATTGATGGGCCCACCAGGGATGTGTTCCAACAGACACAGGGTATTGCAACCTGTCAAGAGTTTGTTCGGAGACGCGGTCAAATGCATTTCTACAGACGAAAACCTCCGAATTTCCGGGTTTGAAATGCGAATGGGCATCGATCAACTGAGGCATGGAAACCATTGAAGCGACAATATCAAGAAAAGAATGCCTTGCCCGGCAATTGCGTTAAATTTGTCGCCAATTGGAAAATCGACTCTTCAGCCGGATTCTTCGTCAGATAACCCGAAACCAACGGTTTATCTATCATTTGGCAAGCACTTATGCCTTGCTCGGGGTAAATATGGTTACCATGTTTTTCCTCACACCCATGTTGATTCGCCATTTGGGAAACGAGGGTTATGGGATATGGATGTTGCTTTTTGGGATAACCAACTTTTTCAATTTAAGTTCTTTTGGCTTTGGGCAGACCTTTACTCTGGAGCTGATCAAAAAGCAACAGAAGCCGGGGGATGTGAACCGGCTGGTGAATACGCTTTTGTTTTCATTGTTTTTTTTCGCTTGCGCCACCTTTCCAATTTTTCTGGTGGTTCATTTTAACCTGGGTGTTTTCCGAATTTCTGAGGCCTATTTGCCGGTTGCATCACGTAGCTTATGGCTTATTTATCTGGTCTTTTTCTTAAATTTTTTATCTCAGTTGCCGGCCAATATCTTGTTTGCCCGCCACAAACTAGGCCTTCGGAATGCAATAGAAATTGGGAAAGTAATTGTAAATTTTTCACTGACCATTTGGGTGGTCCAGTCGGGAGGAAATATTGCCCGACTCTCCGCCATTACGGTTCTTGTAACACTACTTTATTTGATAGTTCTATTTTGGTTCAGCCGAATTCACCTGGATTTTGAGTTGAATTTCAAATACTATTCAAAAAAGCTTTTTCGGAAATTTCTGAAGCCAAGCCTTCATTTTTTCATGTTGGGTCTGGCCATGCAAATCATTGTTTATTCTGACAGCATTTTGGTTTCCTCTTTAAAAAGTCCGGCATTGGTGGCGGCTTATTCCATTGCTTTGCGAATTCCGGATGTCACAATGCGGTTGATTTTTAAAATCACAGATGTGAAAATTCCGAAAATTCCCATGCTTTACGACAAACAAGCCTGGCTTGAATTGTGGCATCTTCATAACCGACTTTTCTGGCTGACATTTGGAGTTGCAGGCTCAATTGTTCTGATTCTCCTCGTATTTGGCCGTTTCATTATTCAGTTGTGGATGGGTTCCGATTTTGAACTAAATCAGACGTTGCTTTTGATATTTACCCTGAATATGTTCAGCCAGTGCCTGTTCCACATTCCTGCAGTTTTTTTGCAAAGCCTTGGCATGCATGAGCGGGCCTCAATTTTATCGATGATAGGGGCTCCGATTTCCATAGGAATGGCCTGGTGGTTTAGTAAGTCTTTCGGTTTAGAAGGGATTGCACTGGCAATGTGTGGAACCCAATTTGGAGTAGGCTTGTTTGTTATTCCGCAGTTTTACATCTTCATCAAGGAGAAACTTCAATTAAAAAACAGGCAAATGAACTTGTTTCAATTAAAATAACTTTTTAATGACCAGTCAATTACCCCTAACAGAGTCGTCAAAACAAGCCTTGGAAGCTCTGAGGCAACTGATACCTGGAGTGGAAGATGCTTATCTGGCCGAAACGGCCCTGGCATTGACCGCAGCTCTTTATTCAAAATCAGCCGAAGGGGCAATAATCAGGATACAAATGGTGGATGGCAAGGAAGAAGAGCTCCGGTTTAAGGTAAAAAAAGCACCAAAGAAGAAAGAAAGCTTGCCGACATAAAGATGCATTTGTATTCAGATTTTCTCAAGCCGGTGTTGTTTGGTTTGGATCCGGAAGAGGCACACCATTTGACAGCCCTTTGTTTTAAGTTAGTTGGAAAAACGCCCATTATAAAGGGTTGGCTGGAGGGCCGGGTTCAGGCAGCATTTCGTCCTGAACTTGGTGTAGAATTGGCCGGATTGCATTTTCCAAACCTGGTTGGTCTGGCGGCAGGATTTGACAAAAATGCCGAGTTGATAGATGCATTGCCATTGTTGGGATTCGGTTCGGCAGAAATAGGCACAGTTACACCCCGGCCACAAAAGGGAAATCCCCGGCCCCGGTTATTTCGGATTATAGAAAATGAGGCCGTTTTAAACCGGATGGGCTTTAATAACGATGGTGCTGACATGGTTTCGCGGAGGTTATCCTCAAGGCGTCCAACGAATATGATTGTGGGTGGGAATATTGGAAAAAACAAAGTGACGCCTAATGAAGAGGCCCAATTTGATTATCGGTATTGTTTTAAGGTTTTGCAGGATAATGTTGATTATTTTACCATTAATGTCAGTTCTCCCAATACTCCTGGTCTCAGGCAACTACTTGAGCGGCAAAGTCTTGAGCCAATTCTGGAAGCGGTAATGTCAGAAAACAGGAGGCGTAAGACGGAACTTCCTGTTTTTTTAAAGATATCACCAGACATGAGCGAAGGCGCTCTTCAGGAAACAGTTCCTCTTTGTCTTGAGTATGGCCTGAAAGGAATAGTGGCAACCAATACAACCATTCGCAGGGAAGGCTTGTCAAGGCCAGCCGCGGTTCGTTCTCTTGGGATGGGCGGGTTGAGTGGCAGGCCATTAGAACAGGAAGCCCTAAATATCTGTAAACAATTGCGGGAAATGTGCGGTTCAAAACTGGTGTTGCTTGCAAGCGGGGGAATTATGGATGCTTCCGGAGCCTCTCAACGTTGGAATGCCGGAGCTGATTTGCTACAGGTTTACACCGGATTGATTTACAAAGGCCCCGACCTAATACTGGAAATGTTGCAACAACAGCCCACAAGGCATAAGGACATGGTTACTTTAAAGCCAAATTCCTGAATTTGATGTAGTTTTGGTTTTTGTACCCATTTTTAGATAGCCCTGAATGTTGTATTACAAAACCTACCCTAACCCATACTCAAAAGAGTGGGTGGTGTTTGTTCATGGTGCCGGGGGTAGTTCATCCATTTGGTTTAAGCAAATCAAAGATTTTTCTCAACAATTCAATGTTTTGATGGTGGATTTGCGGGGTCACGGGAGGTCACAGGGAGATAAGCCTTATGAGCAATATAGCTTTCGGGAGATTTGCCAGGACATACTGGAGGTCCTTGATGATGCCAGAATTGGTTCTGCTCATTTTATTGGCATTTCCCTGGGCACCATCCTTATTCGGAACCTTTACGAAATGCATCCGGAGCGTGTAAAATCTATGGTTTTAGGGGGTGCAATAATGCGTTTGAATTTAAGGGCGAAAGTGCTTTCTGCATTTGGTGATTGGTTTAAAACCTTGATGCCTTATCTGTGGCTTTACAGCTTTTTTGCCTGGATAATAATGCCAAAGAAGCGGCATCGTCAAAGCCGTCTGTTGTTTGTGAATGAGGCAAGAAAACTATGCCAGAAGGAATTTGTTTACTGGTATAGGCTGATATATGAAGTCAACCCACTTTTAAAATACTTTACAGAAAGGCCTGTTCCTGTTCCTACCTTATACCTGATGGGTGATGAAGACCACATGTTTTTGCCTTTTATTAAGAAACTGGTTCCTTCCCATCTTACAGCAGAGTTACATATTGTCCCGAATTCAGGACATGTCTGTAATGTGGATCAGCCGGAAACTTTTAATGGGGTTGCCATTCAGTTTATCGGGAGGGTTTCCGGGGTTTCTTCCGATCAATATTCTTTAAGCGTTTAAGACCTGGTTTGGATTTAACTGCTTTTTTATCGTGAAAAGCACCTTTGAAATCTGGATCAGCTTTTTTCTTTTGGCTGTCCAGTTTTCGAAGCATTTCCTGTTGTTCTTCATATAGGGTTTCTATTTGAGGAATGCTGTCAGGCAAAAGTCTGTTTTCTATTTTGGTTCTTATGAGGTTTTGAACACGTTCAAGATGGAGTTCATCTGGAGGGCTGACAAAGGAAATGGCAGTACCCGATCGGAGCGCTCTTCCTGTTCTTCCAATCCGATGCACAAAGTCTTCGTATTGAACAGGAATATCGAAATTAATAACAAGAGAAATCCTGGCTACATCCAATCCTCTGGCTGCAACATCAGTAGCCACCAGAACATCGAGTTGCCCGGTTTGAAGGGCATCGACTGCAGAATTACGGGAGTTTGTTCCTTTATTGGCATGTAAAAAGGAGACATTTCCTACATTTTTTCTGGCAAGAAATTTCCCAATTTCAGTTGCATGCTTCTTGGTTTTAACGAATACCAGTGTGGCTTGCTGGCTTTCCCGTTGTGTCAGGAGGTGGACTAAAAGATGGAGTTTGGTAGCGAAATTCGGGGTTTTATAGCACCACTGTTGTATGGTTTCGGCTGGAGTAGATTCCGGACTAATTTCTATCCGTTCCGGAAATTCAAGAAATTCGAATGCAAATTTTTCAACCCTTTCAGGAAAAGTTGCTGAGAATAGAAGGTTTTGTCTTTTTGAAGGAATTTTTTCCAGGATTTTTCGGATTTGTGGCATGAAACCCATGTCCATCATCCGGTCGGCTTCGTCAATTATCAGGAGGCGTATGTCTTTGGTTTTCCATTTGTTTGTCTGGTAAATTTCCAGGAAGCGGCCAGGTGTAGAGAATACCAAATCATTTCCTTTTTCCAGCTGTTCCATTTGGTCTTTGATGCCAATTCCACCGACAAGTCCAACAGCCCGGAGTCCTATGTGGGTGTTAAGTTGTTCAAAATGAGCTAACAACTGCCTTACCAATTCTTTTGTTGGAGCAAGGACTACAGCTCTTGTATTTATTCCCTGAGGATAATGAAGATGGGCAATGAGTGGAATTAGAAATGCTGCAGATTTTCCTGTGCCTGTTTGGGCAATTCCCAGGATGTCTTTGCCCGATTTTGCCAAAGGAATCGTTTTTTCCTGAATGGGCGTGGGTTGGGCCCAACCCGCTTCGTTAATGGCATCTAAAAGCTGTTTATTAAGATTGAACTTATGAAAGCCCGAAACCGGATGATTCTCCATGGATTGTGCCAGAAAATCTTCAAAACTAAAGAAATCCTACACCTTGAAAGCGTATCAATTTGTCAAAGGGTTGGTTTCTCCTGTCTTTGCTTTTATACTTGAATCCTGAATCTCCTTTCATGGACCACCGCAGTCTGGTGCCCAATTTTAAAAGACCCGATGAATTACCTTAAGTATGGCCAGTGTTTTTGAACAATATCAAATGATGCGATCCCATCATCTGATATTCGGATACCGGGGTACGCTGACCAATGAACTGATTACTTCCCTTTTGCAATTGTCAGATTCCAAGTTGAAGGAATTACAGACCCCGTTTCGGAAGAAGAAATCAATTATCAACATTCTGATTGAGTGCCTTCAGAACATTTTATATCACTCCGAGACTTTTCAGGATGGAATTTTTTCAGGACACCACTGTCTCTTTCTGCTTGGTAAAAGGGAACAAGACTACTTTATCCAAATTGGGAATTATGTTGAAAACACCCATATGGAAGCCTTGAAATCTAAATTAGATTATTTCAATACTTTAAACTCCGACCAAATCCACAGATTGTACCTTGAGGTTCTGGAAAAGGGTCATTTGTCCGAAAAAGGTGGTGCTGGTCTTGGAATATTGCGGGTGATGAAAGATTCTGGCAGCAAAATCGAATATACTTTTGAGCCGGTGGATGAGAGCAAGTCCTTCTATGGGATGGAAATAAAGATAAATGGACAATAGTGAACCCTGAAAAAAAAATTGCACACATGGAAAACATTGAAATAGAAGCTACAGCGACAACTCCAAAAATTAGCTTTCGGCCAATAGAGGGCTATTTCGAAATTTCAGGCAGGTCATTACCAGAAAACTCATTTGAGTTTTACAAGCCATTATTGGATTACATCGAAGCATATATCGAACAGCCAGGGACCGAAACAGCTCTGGTGTTTAAACTACAGTATTTTAATACCTCATCAACCAGTCACTTTCTCCGAATGATCAAAAAATTTGAGAAAATACATTCAGATGGGAGAGACGCAAAAGTTCACTGGTACTATGATGAGGATGATGAGGATATGAAAGAGGCAGGAGAAGACTTTAAAGTTCTGTCGAAGCTACCCATTGAAATAATTGGGACTCAATTAGATTAAGACAAATTTGATGAATTTCAGGCAGAGGCTTTTCTCCGCCTAATTTCTTTTTGAATCAAGTTTAACTCACGGCTGGTTTGCCCGGCAACGGATGTATTTTCAGCGGCTCTTCTGACAAGATAAGGCATTACCGCAAGTACTGGGCCAAAAGGAACATATTTTGCAACATTAAACCCTTCGCGAGCCAGGGAAAAGCTAATGTTGTCACTCATTCCCAATAACTGAGCGAACCAAATTCTAGGGTCGTTTCTTGAAATTCCGCGTTCGACCATTTCCTGTGCCAGCGAGCGGTTGCTTGCCTCGTTGTGAGATCCGCAGCAAAAATGAAAAACCTCCAGATTCTCCAATCCAAACCGCCAGGCCTTATTGAAGTCAGCATCAGTTCCTTCTTTTGAACGGTGTATCGGGTTGGTCGTTTGATTGGCTGAAGCATAGGCAGCTTCCTTTTCCATGTATGCACCCCGGACTAATTTTGCCCCTATCAGATAGCCAGATTTCTTACCGATCTCAACGGCTTCCTGCATCCTGGCCAGTATGTCCTGGCGATAAAGCTGAAAGGTATTGTAAATCAGCGCAGTATCTTGGTTGTATAGCGCCATTTCTTCATAACACCAGGCATCGATCACATCTTGAATCCAGGATTCTTCGGCGTCTACAAAAACCCTTACTTTTTTTTCAGCAGCCGTTCCGCAAATCCTGCCGAATCGTTTTCTGGCATTTTCGAGGGAAATACTTTCATCGGCATTAAGCTCTTTACCAGCCTGAACTTTTTCCAGAATTTCAACGGATGCAATGCCGGAAGTTTTGAAAACAGCAAAAGGGATATCAGCCCTGCTGGCAGCAATATTTATCGTTGCCAAAACCTCTGACTGGACCTTTTCGAATCCGGCCTCGGTTTTTTCACCTTCAACCGAATAGTCCAGAATGGTACCTACATGAAATTTTGAGAGTCTTTCAACTGTTTCAAGACATTCATCCATCGTCTCGCCTCCACAAAATTGCTGGAAAATGGTTTTTTTAACCATGGATTTCACAGGCAAATGCCATTCGATGGATTTCAGGAGAGATTTTACTGCCAGGTTATTCCAGGCTGGTTGGTTCATAATTGAAAACATCCATTTCATTTTCCACAATTCGAAAGGGCTTCTTGAGGCAAAAGCCACTTCAGTATTGTCTAAATCAATGGAAAAAGGGGTAACATTTGGTGCAGGCATTGGTCAATTTTACAGTTCGTTCGGAATTTGAAAAAATAAAATACTGAAGGTTTATAGTTCAGGTCTGACGGTCAAGTTGTTGGTGAATTAATTTTAGGGAATTTTCAAGTCGGAGATTCCCTCTGCCACGGATATCCAGCCAGAGATATTCCATGTCTTCCAGTTTTTGTTTGAAAATGTTCCAGAAATGGATTTGAAGGTCTGGATGCTCGCGAAGCGGATCGGGCGTCCATCCCAGGTCGGGAAAGGTAAGCAGGAACAAATGATACCCCGGACCACTACGAATTTGAGTTCGGATCCATTCGGGACAATAGCCAAACCTGTGTTCCATCCATACTTCGATTACCAACAGGGAAGTATCACAAAACAGCCAATCGGGGTTTTTTCCCCAGGCTTCATTTTCGGCTTTCATCTGAAGGCGGGCTATTTTTTCAACATCTTCGAAGGTGTAGGGCTGGTCTAATTTTTCGAGATAGCCTCGGGCAATTTCGGGAACTACCATCCCGCCAAGGTTTTGTGCCAGGGCCTGACATAGCCAGGACTTTCCAGTTGATTCGGGTCCGATTACGGCAATTTTATTTCCCATGACCAAAAGTTGAAGTTTGTTTCCAGCTTTTGTATCCGTGAATGGCAAGGCCGAGTAAAACGGCGTAGTAGCCTGCAAAAATCCAAAGTTCTTTCCACAGGTAAACCGAAATGGAAAGGACATTCACCAAAATCCAGACAATCCAGTTTTCTTTCCATCGCCAGGCCAGCCAAATTTGTCCAAGGATACTTGAAGAGGCTATGAGGGCATCAAGCCAAGGCAAAGAGGCGTTTGGAATTTTCTGCACCAGCAAGGCCATTCCCACAAAGGCAAGTAATGCCAAACCGATCGAAATGATCATCGTTGCAAATTTTGCTGGTGCTACCATAACTGTTTGGAGATATTCAGGATTTTTGGCCCATTGGGTCCAACCATATATTCCAGAGAGGAAGAAAAAAAACTGAAGACCGGTTTCAGCCCATAACCCACTTTCCTTGTAGACCCAGGCTGCCAGAATAACCGAGACCAAACCAATGGGCCAGGCCACAATTTTCCTCCTGGTATTCAGCCAAATGGAAACTATTCCCAACAATGAAGAAAAAAATTCAGCCCAGATAGTCATTAAGATTATAAGGAAGTACAAATCTGAATAAACGGTTGTTTACTGGCATAGAAAAAATGTTTGGTCGCCCTGATCCCTTCCCTTTCTTTGCATAAACTTTACGACTAAGAGGATGTTATCAAAAATTTTTGGATCGGCTGTCCAGGGAGTGAAAGCCTTTCCCGTCACCATTGAGGTAAGTGTAGGCATGGGTACCGATATGTACATTGTTGGTTTGCCGGATGCTGCGGTAAAAGAGAGTTCCCATCGCGTGGAATCGGCCATCAAAGAGTCTGGTTATCAGATGCCCCGGCAAAAAGTAGTGGTTAATCTGGCTCCAGCCGACATTAAAAAGGAAGGATCATCTTACGATTTACCCATTGCAATCGGGGTTCTGGCCGCATCGGGTCAAATGATGCAGGAAAGGCTGTCCTCGTATCTGATCATGGGAGAATTGTCTTTGGATGGTAGCCTTAGGCCAATCAAAGGTGTGCTTCCAATTGCTGTAGAAGCAAGAGGCAAATTCAAAGGAATCGTACTTCCTTCAGAGAATGCAAGTGAAGCAGCGATAGTTTCACAATTGGATGTAATCGGGGTTCAAAATCTTGCTGAAGCTGTTGATTTTCTTGAGGATCGCATCTGGATTGAGCCAGTTGTAAAGGACACAAAGGAATTATTCTTTTCAAATCTCAACAATTACGAAGCTGATTTCAGCCATGTGCAGGGTCAGGAGAACATAAAAAGGGCATTGGAAATTGCTGCAGCCGGAGGCCACAATGTGATCATGATCGGGCCTCCAGGTGCTGGTAAAACGATGCTTGCCAAACGGCTTCCATCCATTCTGCCACCTTTGGATTTGCGAGAGGCCCTTGAAACCACAAAAATCCATTCGGTAGCCGGGAAACTGTCGAAAGTTGAAGGATTGGTTACTACCCGTCCTTTTCGTTCTCCCCATCATACTGTCAGCGATGTGGCGTTGGTCGGAGGTGGAAATGTTCCACAACCTGGTGAAATATCTCTTGCGCACAACGGGGTTTTGTTTCTGGATGAATTGCCGGAATTTAAGCGTTCGGTTTTGGAGGTGCTTCGGCAGCCTCTTGAAGAACGCAGAATATCAATTTCCAGGGCAAGGTTCACTGTCGATTTTCCAGCCAGTTTTATGCTTGTGGCCAGCATGAACCCATGCCCTTGTGGATATCATAATCATCCGGATAAGGAATGTGTGTGCCCTCCAGGAACTGTTCAGCGGTACCTCAATAAAATATCGGGTCCTTTGTTGGACAGGATTGATTTGCACGTAGAGGTAACGCCAGTTTCATTTGAAAAAATTGCAAATCAGGAGCGAAATGAATCCTCGGATCGTATCCGGGAGAGGGTGATCCGGGCGAGGGAAGTCCAAACCAACCGTTTTCAGGGGCATGAAGGTGTTTTCAGCAATGCCATGATGCCTGGTCCCTTGGTGTCGGAGGTTTGCCAGATCTCAGAAGCAGGGAAAAATCTTTTGAAAACGGCCATGCAACGTTTGGGTTTATCAGCCAGGGCTTATGACCGGATTTTAAAAGTAAGCAGAACCATTGCAGATCTGGCTTCCAGTGCTGAAATCCGCACGGAACACCTTGCCGAGGCCATCCAATACCGGAGTCTGGACCGCGAGAATTGGGCTGGTTAAGCAAACTGGCCTAATTCCTGTAGAATCAAATCTTGGGCAAACCGCTTTTCTGGCTATTTTGCCCGCTTATCCTGATTCCCCCGTTTTGAGAATATGAAAATTTTGGAAATCCGTGCCATGCGTGGTCCGAATTATTGGTCCATCCGTCGCCACAAATTGATTGTAATGCGCCTTGATCTGGAGGATATGGAAGAGCGGCCGAGCCATGAGGTGAAAGGATTTGCTGAAAGGCTGGAAGCTCTTTTTCCAACCATGTACGAGCACGAGTGTAGTGAAAATGTACCTGGAGGATTTTTCAAAAGGGTTCGTGAAGGAACCTGGATGGGTCATATCGTGGAGCATGTTGCCCTTGAGATTCAAACCCTGGCAGGAATGGATGTTGGGTTTGGCAGGACAAGAAGTACTTCCGAGAAAGGCGTTTACAATGTGGTCTTTGCCTACATGGAGGAAAAAGTGGGAATGTATGCAGCAAAAGCCGCAGTTGATATTGTTCAGGCTCTTGTTGATGGTAAACCTTATGATTTGTCTCCGGATATTCAAAAAATGCGGGAGCTCAGAGAAGATGAGCGATTGGGTCCCTCTACAGCCAGTATTGTTGACGAAGCCGCTCTTCGCGACATACCCTTTATCCGCCTGAACCGTCATAGTCTGGTGCAGTTGGGATATGGAATAAATCAAAAGCGGATTCAGGCAACCATGTCCGGACAAACCAGCAGCATTGCTGTGGAGATTGCCTGTGACAAAGAGGAAACCAAGAATTTACTGGATGCTGCAAATATTCCAGTTGCCAAAGGTATGACTGTTTATGATGAGGAAGACCTGCAGGCTGTCATCAATAAGGTAGGTTATCCTTTAGTAGCCAAGCCGGTAAACGGCAATCACGGAAAAGGGGCTACCATAGGTATCAAGTCATGGGAGGAAGCCCAGCAAGCGTTAAAGACGGCACAGAGGTATTCCAGAGCAGTTATTGTAGAGCGTTTTATTTCAGGGTACGACTACAGGCTTCTGGTTATCAACCATCGGTTTGTGGCTGCTGCCAAGCGAACCCCGGCAGCTGTGGTGGGGAATGGAACCCATACCATTCAGGAGCTTATTGATCAGGTAAATTCTGATCCGAGGCGGGGTTACGGCCATGAAAAAGTGCTTACGGCCATCAAGGTTGATGATATGACTTTGCAAATCCTGAAAGAAAAGGATCTAAGCCTGGACTCTGTGCTTCCTTCTGGTCAGGAAGTTTGGCTGAAATCTACTGCAAACCTGAGTACAGGAGGGACTGCCGATGATGTGACCGATCTGGTTCATCCCGAAAATGTTTTTATGGCTGAACGAATCAGCAGGATTATCGGGCTGGACATTTGCGGTATAGACATCATGACAAATGATATTTCTATTCCCGTGGCCGAAGCAGGCGGGGCAATTTTGGAAGTAAATGCGGCACCAGGATTTCGAATGCATATCGCTCCAACAGGTGGTTTGCCAAGGAATGTAGCTGAACCTGTAATAGATATGCTTTTCCCTCCTGGAAAATCTGCCAGAATTCCCATTATCGCAATTACAGGTACCAATGGAAAGACCACCACAACCAGGCTCATGGCTCATGTGGTTAAAAATATGGGTCACAGGGTTGGTTTCACCACTACGGATGGAATATACATCCAGAACATCATGGTGGAAAAGGGAGATTGTACCGGACCAAAAAGTGCAGAATTTGTTCTGAAGGATCCTACCGTGGAGTTTGCGGTTCTGGAAACCGCCAGGGGAGGGATTTTGAGGGCTGGACTGGGCTTCTCCAAATGTGACATTGGCATTGTTACCAATATCGCTGCTGATCATCTTGGACTAAAAGATATTATGACCCTGGAAGACCTGGCAAGGGTTAAATCAGTGGTGGTGGAAAGTGTCCGGCCGGGTGGTTATGCGATTTTAAATGCTGACGACGACCATGTTTATGCGATGCGAAAGGGATTGGATTGTAAGATTGCTTTGTTCAGCATGGACGAGAACAACCCAAGGATCAGGGAACATTGTAATGAAGGAGGCCTTGCAGCCATTGCCGAAAACGGGTACATCACCATTTCAAAGGGGACCTGGAAAATCCGGGTTGCCAAAATTGTAAACATACCCCTCACTTTTGCCGGAAAGGCCATTTTCATGATCCAAAATATTTTACCGGTAGTGATGGCCAGTTATATCAGAGGTTTTGGAATTGAAGATATAAAGGCTGCATTAGGTACCTTTATCCCATCTCATGCCCAGACCCCTGGCCGGATGAATGTCTTCAATTTCAAGAAGTTTACTGTAATTATAGATTACGCCCACAATCCTGCTGGTTTACAGGCATTGGGTAAGTTTCTTGAAAAAGTGGAGGAGACCCCCAAGGTTGGAATTATAACAGGTGTTGGTGATCGGCGCGATGAGGACATAAAGGCGCTTGGGGCCATATCGGCGAAGATTTTTGATGAGATTATTATACGTCAGGACAAGCACCTGAGAGGTCGGGAGGACACAGAAATTGTGGAACTTTTGGAAATGGGAATTC
>JBIPNA010000385.1:0-3456 GCA_044375665.1 Catalimonadaceae bacterium | reverse complement strand
AGCCCTATTCTGATCAAAAAATGGCTCTCCGTTTGAGATCAGGTTTTCTGAAATCCGAAAAGAAATATAGGCATCGTCTACCAGATAAGGGCAAAAGAAGGCCATTGAACATATGGCCAGCAGCAGAATAAGCCCGAAGAAAAACGGAAAGGTAAACTTGATCAAAGGAGCATCTCAGGAACCCATATTTCAGGATTGGTTCCACCACAAAAGTGCAAAAAGAATGATCCACAAAACATCCAGGAAATGCCAAAAGATGCTGACCATTTTCCAGCGAGTCATTTTTTGAGGATTAAGACTCTGAATGTACCCTTCAACATAGGTCCTGCTTTGATAACTGTCCCACCAAATCCAGCCCAGGCCCAGTAAACCAATGAGCACATGTAGAAAATGCAGGCCGGAGAACAGATAAACAAAGGCACCAGCCACTTCACGAAAAAATACACCATTCCTGTTCAGGGCCATCCAACCAGCTACCTGAAGCAACCCAAAACCCAGGCCAAGAACCAGCGTAATGCTGACCCACCAGAATGATTGACCAAATAATTCCCTTTGGAAAGACCGGTTCGCAAAGGTCAATGAGGCTGAACTCAGCAAGATGGTTGCGGTACTGTACCAAAAAGCAGGAGGCAAATCCACCTTCGACCAGCCAAGGCTGTGCATCCGAATCAGGAAAACAAAAGCAAGGAAGAAAAAAATCAAAACAGACCCCCCGATTGATAGCCAGATCATGGTCAGGTAAGGGTTTCCCCTGGAGTATGTCAGGCTTTTCATTCTCATATTATCAAGACCAGGATTTGGCAAAATTGTTGAAAAAGACCCGAAAATCGGGTGTTTTGCCAGGATTCTCAGGGATTAATATTGCCATCACATTTTTGCTTTCCTGATGTAATTTGGATCAGCATAGAGTGCGGAACCAACCTTCGTTCCAGGAAGAATTGTCCAGACCAAAATGAGCTGGTTAATTTTATCTAAGCCTGATGCTCGTTTAGGCGGGCCGAATCCTTCGGGAACAACCTTTATTCAATCTCTTTCTTATTCTGTTTGGCAGCACTGGCTCTCCTGCTTTTCTTTGCCCGAAAATTTGACATGAAAAGAACCGCCAATGCCCGCTGGGAAGGAACAGGAAAAGAAGGGAAAGGACATCTGAGTACCCAAAGTGGAGTACTTCAAAACAATCAGTATTCTTATCTGTCCCGATTTGAATCTGGAATCGGGACGAATCCCGAAGAGCTGATTGCCGCCGCCCATGCCGGCTGCTTTTCAATGAAACTCAGCTTTAATTTGTCTGGTGCCGGATTCGTGCCAGTAAGTATTGATACCAAAGCTGCTGTGACCCTTGAGGCCGGAACGATCAGCCTCATTGAACTGGAAACTGAAGTTGATGCTCCGGGCCTTTCGGATGAACAGTTTCAGGCATTGGCCCTGGATGCCAAAGCCAACTGTCCCGTTTCGAAAGTCCTTCAGGCTGCTGAAATTCGCCTGAAAGCTGTTCTGATTTCCTGAGGTGCTGTACCTGATTGGGTTCGCACTAAGCAGTACTGCCCTTTTTCTAAACTTCAGGTGGTTTGAAACCTGGAATATTCAAAGACTTCCAGTCATTTGTCTGAACTATCTGGTTTGCACCGTAGTAGCATTTTCAGCCCATTGGATTTCTTCAGGAAGCCAAAGCCCTGAAGAGTTAACAAACTGGTGGTTTTGGCCTTTCCTGGTGGGTTGTATGTTTCTGGCTAATTTTTTCCTGACCAGCCGTTCTGTTGAACAAAATGGGGTTCAGGCATCCTCTGTCGCTACCAAGACCTCTTTGTTGATCCCATTTGTAGTGAGTCTGGCTCTAAACCAGTTTCGCGATTTTAACCTCCTTGGTTTAGGAGGATTGGTTCTCGGCCTTTTATCCATCCTGTTTGTCGGGTTGGAAAAGAGTCATAGAAAAACAGCATCCATAGGAAATGCCTGGATTTTGTTGGTGGCTATTTTCATTGGGACCGGATCTACCGATATCCTTTCTCAGCTTTGTGTCCGACTCTGGATTCCTGAGTCAGCCCGCCATGCCTTTATTGTGCTGGTTTTTGCCAGTGCTTTTTTGGGATCTTTTTTATGGATACTGTTTCAGGAAAAGTCAATCCGGGTTCTTTTTTCACCAAAAATTATTTTCGCAGGCTTGCTGTTGGGCATTCCCAACTATCTGTCTTACTGGTTTATTCTCAAAGCCCTTGATGCTTTTCAAGGGAGAGGGGATGTCGTCTTTCCAGCTGGAAACCTTCTGGTAATTCTCTTAAGCAGTTTTTTTTCCATTTTGCTTTTCAAGGAGCAACCTGGTTTTAAAACCTGGATAGGTTTAGGGCTTTCGGTGTTTTCTCTTGTATTTTTGATTTTCTCCTTTCTGTATTGAATTTCCTTGCCCACTTTTTGACTGCATATCCTCATCCGGAAGATGATGTCCTGATTGGGGCTTTATTGCCAGATATTGCCAAAAGGGCTGGGGTTGGTTTGAATGCAGGTAAAATTAAGGAGGAAAAGGGACTGATTTTTCACCCTTTGCTCAGTGGTATCCGGTTACATTGGTTTGCCGATAAGAAGTTTCATCAGTCCAACTTATTTCAATTGGGCGTGGCTTTATGGAAAGCCCATCTTGAAAAACGATTTCCGGGGGCGGAACGAAAGTTTTTTCTTTTTCACCTTTTGTTCGAAATGTGGCTGGATCGTTTGCTTTTGCAACAACAACCTCATGTCGGCCTCGAGATGTATGATTCCCTGAAAATTGCGGATACTGAAAATCTGAATTTATTTTCATCCCGAAGTCTTGGCGACCGCAAGGGGAGCCTGGTTAAAACCTACCAAGGTTTTGTTGAAAAAAGGTTTGTTCTCGACTATGCCGATCCGGAGCGATTTGCCCGTATCGGGACAGAAGTCTTTGGATATGTAACCCAGCAACCTTTTCAGGAGCAATGGGTTTCGCCTGTTCTTGATTCCCTGTTGGAGCTTCAGAAATTTGAAGCTGATGTTTTGTATATCTGGGAACTTTTCCTTTCTGACCTGAAGTCGGATTGGGAAAAAACTGAAAATCCGTCTGGTCCTTTTTAGTTCGCCAAATCAGAAAATCGTTTTTTCCCTTTCAGGAAATAGGCATGCACAATGCTTCCAGGGGTCCAAACAATGGGTGGAGGCAGAATTCCTTTTAGGTTGGCATTTCTTTTTTTCGACCAGTATCGGAAACCCTGATAAAATTCCATATGGGCTTTTGATATGGCCAGGCAATTTTCCCACTCCCCATGGGCAAGATATCTCAGACCTGCTATGCCGTCCAGAATCAATCTTAATGGGACTTTCCAAAAGACACCAGGTCCCTGGCTGTGCATAAACAACATAGCCAATCCATTTCTGTAGTTCAGCAAAGTTTTTCTGGGACTTGTTTTGGCCAGTGTTCCTGCTCCAAGGTGAAAAACCAGAGAGGAG
>JBIPNA010000384.1:0-3457 GCA_044375665.1 Catalimonadaceae bacterium | reverse complement strand
TTCCAGACTTGCATCAGGGCACACACAGCCGTTTTGCAAAGCCGGATACAAAATCTCATTTGAGGCTGCATCTGCAAACGCCACAGAACTGCTTTACATTAACAATCCGGATGGAACGCCAAGGTGGGTTTGGCCGGCGAGTTTGAAGTCGCCCTTGTTTCTTCGGTTTTACAATGCCTTCAGTTTCAAGGCCAGAATGTATTGTAAAATCATTCAATTGATTTTCCATTTAGGCTTTCAAAAAATGGTTTTCAAATCTATTAAGGTTTCTTTTTCACCAGAGAAGGTTCCATATAAAGCCTTTTCACCTAAAAAGGATTTGTGGGCACTTTTTACTGGCACATCAGGACCTAACCAAAAAGGCATTTTTATTCTTGAGGATGCTAGTGGTCAACGGTTTATAAAAGTAGCCCTCGGTGAGTTTGCATCGGATGTCCTTCAGAACGAAGCACTCGCATTAACCTTTCTCAATCAGACAAAACATTCATCCTTTTCTATTCCTCAGGTTTTATTAAGTGGTAATGACCTTGTTCAAATAACGGGATTGGAAACCGGGAGAACAGAAAGGTGTCTTTCTCAAAACCATCAGGCAGCTTTACTGGAATTGGTTGAAATTAACAAAGAAAATTTGACACCAAACGAAATCCCAGCCTGGACAGAAGCCTTTGTAAAAATTGAAGCTCTTGCAAAAAACTATGACGAAAGGCCTCCCAAAGGACTGATTCGCAAACTGCAAAGCCTGTCTAAAAATCTGAACTGGAATCAACAGGTTAAGGTGTGTTTCAGCAATGGAGATTTCACCCTCTGGAACCTGTTTGTGAATCAAAGCACTCTGGGTATTTACAACTGGGAATTGTCTGAAAATCAGCGACCAATTGGATTTGATGCTTTTCATTTTTTGACTCAAAACGGAATTCTGGTTGAGCACAAGCCCTGCCTGGAAATCCGTGAAGACCTGAAAACCCAGACCCAATTCTTATTGACAGCCGATTCTTTGGAGCAATATCCGGGCTTCTATCTGGTGATGAACCCAGCTTATTTCCTTGATTTATATTCACATCAGGAAAAATTGAAACCACAAATTGAATGGGTGTTAAAAACAAGATCTTAAACCGGTTCCATCGAAGCCAAATTGCCAGAAGCAAATTCATTTTCATGTGTGGTTTTATGAATTAGGTTTTCCACTTTCTTACATGGGTATGAACGTGGTGGACTTGGATAAAATAAAAAATTCAACATCATGTTCTTTTGTTCCGTGCCAAAGTTCATAAGTGGACTATCTCCTTATAAACAATTCCTGGCATTGCTGCAAGGCATTTTTTAAACTTTTATTTATATGAGTCATCGGATTTTGGCCGCTGCACTTTTGGTGCTGGCCAGACATTTCCTTTCACAGGCCGGGTGTACCCCCGGCAGTACAAATACGATTACGCTTGCCGCAAGTAGTCAATCTATTAGTCACATTTCTTCAGGCTCAAAGGAATCCTCCGATATATGTAGTGGGGCAGATATTGTGGTCTTTTCCGGAGTTAATGTAAACAATACCAGTTCCCGGTTTGCGGGCAACAACGATGGTAATCTGCAAAATCTCCTCTCCCCTTCTCAGAATCAATATATTATAAACATCTACAGGTTGGCTCCCAGACCAGTGATGCCTGGCTACGGTACCACAAATAATATGAGCGGGGGAATATCCTGTTCTTCCAACTTTACATTTAACGGCGACAATTTTATTAATAACAATGGTCTCGAACATGTTCTTACCGATCTACCAACCATACACGGTAACCTTTCAGGGGCTGGAAATATAATTATCAGTGGAAATCTTACAACCTATTCAGGACTGCTTATTCATGCAGAGGGTCCATTGAAAGCACTTGAGCCATTGGCTCAGCATCAGAATCAGCACTTTTTGTTTGGCTCATCCCTTTTATCTCAGGGTCTGTTTCTTCAGGCGAGTCCGGTGAAGGCTGGCTTCTATGGCACTAAAGACCAAATACTGAACTTTTCGTCGGAAGGTTTAGGTTTTCAATCTCATCTCTTTAAACCTGATTTTGGAAATAATTTCCACTTAATGGAAAATAATACAAATCCGTTTTTATCTAATCAACTGATTTACAATATCTAATAACTCTGGCCCTCAAATGGTATGCAAAACAAATTGTACTCAAAAAATATGACGTCCACTATTTCCCGATTTACAAATCGGAGAAACACTCAACTCCTGCCTGGCTCACCTGTTGCGGCGCCATTTGTGAAGGGAGGATATTGTTGCATCAAAGACCAAATACCGGACTTTTCGTCGGATGGTTTACGTTTTCAAGCTTATCCAAACAAACCAGATTTTGGAATTATTTTCCATTTAATGGAAAATTCAAAAAATGGGCTATCAACTAACCAACTAACTTACAATGTTTAATAACTTTGGCACTTAATTGGTATGAAATTAAAATACAATTTTAATAATATGACGTCCATTATTTCCCGATTAACAAATCGGAGAACAACCCAAACCGTGTTAGACTCTCCTGCTATCGGAAGCAAATACGGGAAAATGAAACGATACTTCGGCCTGAATAACAAATCGGCTTTTAGCCATATTTTATTCAACCGAAAGCTGGCTTTGCCCATTGAAATTCTACTGCTTAAACCAGGCAGTGCAGGATTTGCTCAAAATCCAATTTCCCATGTGCAGTGTATTATTAAAAATACGGAAGTGGTAAACGAGATTTCCTTTGCTCATACACTTTTGACTCCAATGAAATAAATTATGAAAAAGTATTTATTCTCTTCCAAAACATTTTCCCCGGAAACCATGGCTTTCAAAGGGTTTTGTCTGTGTACCTCTGCGACTTATAGTTCTGTGCATGAGGTGCTAAAACGACTCATCCCAGGCCAAGGGAGAAAATCTTTGTTGCTTATGCACCTGGCTTTCATTATTTCCAGCACCAGTCTTTTGGCCCAAACCCTTCGCACCTCTGTATCATCGGGCAGCTGGAGCACCGCCGGCACCTGGAGTCCTGCCGGTGTACCTGGCGCTTCAGACCGGATTGTAATCAGTACGGGGCATACCGTAACCCACAGCGCTGCCAGCAATATCACCATCAGTGGTGCGATGACCATTTCGGGCACCCTTTCGATAACAGCCGCTACTGCTGTAACCTTTTCGGTTGGTGGGCTGAGCGGAACGGGCAACATCGTCGCCTCTGGCGGGGCCCATATCTTCAGGGCCGGGTCCAATAACCTGAGCACCACCTATTCCGGAGTATTCAGCGGAAGTACAGCCAGATTTGAAAAGATGGGTTCGGGGATTTTTACAATGAGTGGTTCCAATACATTCGGTGGCAGCCTGACCATCAACGGTGGTACAATAATTTTATCAGGTACCGCCACGCTGGGCACCGGGGCAGTTTACTCCGGCAACATAATCAACAATGGAGGTCTTTTCAACATTGCC
>JBIPNA010000383.1:0-3463 GCA_044375665.1 Catalimonadaceae bacterium | reverse complement strand
CGAAATTTTGGATAGGGATCCTGAGATCTGTCGTCCTCGAGGTCATCGCGGTACCATTCCATCCGTACACCCGAAGTGTGGTGGTTTAGCAGCGGGACTTTGGCATGAACCAAAAATGGTCTTCGCTCTTTTCGGATGGTATCTATCACTTTTTTCAAGCCCATATAACAGGCCATAAAGTCGGTTCCATCAAGGCGAAGGGTTTCAATTCCCTTAAATCCTTTGGCATATTCTGCAGCATCCTGAGCCCTGACTTCATCCGCAGAAGCCGAAATGTCCCATTCGTTGTCCTGCACAAGGTACAGGATGGGAAGTTGGTGCAAGCCAGCCATCTGGAAGGCTTCAGCTACTTCACCTTCGGTTACAGAAGCATCTCCGAAAGAGCAAAGGACCAGCGGGGCAGTTGGTCCCCAGTTCTTCAGGTTTTCTTTTTCCCGATACCTGATCCCCAGTGCTGCTCCTGTGGCCGGAATCCCTTGCATGCCGGTCGCAGATGATTGATGGGGAATCCTGGGCATTCCTTCCCTTTTCAGGGATGGATGGGAATAATAGGTACGGCCTCCGGAAAACGGATCGTCCTTTTTGGCCATGAGTTGCAGCATAAGCTCAAATGGTTGCATACCGATGGAAAGCAACATGGACTCATCCCGGTAATACGGATAGGCAAAGTCTTGTTCTTCAAGCAATAGGCCGGCTGCAATTTGAATGGCCTCGTGTCCTTTAGAGGTGGAATGCACGTATTTGGACACAATTTTGAAATTATCCTCATAAAGGGCAGCCATGTTCCTGGCTGTACTCATGAGGGAATATGCCTTCAGCAAGGTCTTTTCCGAAAGTCCTTTGGGAAGGCCTTTTTTCACTTCTTTAATCATTTGGTGTACAAGGGGCAGCAAAGGTAGAATTCGTTGCCTGGATTTCCGGCATTTCTGGTGGCCAGTTTAAAGAGGAATTGTCCCGGTTGGTCGTTAGAAGAGAGGCACCAGGAATAAATTCAGTTGGGGCTTCCCCTCGTTGCCTCGGGTCGGGCCGTTCCTCCAAGTCCGCGCCTTTCGTACCTCAAGGCTTGCGGGCTTTCCGTGCCGTCCCTAAGCCGGATGTTTGTTGGGTTTGGGCGGTTTTCATTCCTGAAGCGGCCAGGGCGGGGGAATTCCAGGTTTGTTGAATGGGAATTTGATTTATGTCAAGATTTAACAAAAATCCATTTAGGAAGTCTAAAGATTTTTTTCTTGTCAAGTCAGAATTTGTTAAGAAAAAAAATCTGACAAATTTTCATTTCACAGATTCAAAAATTCCAGGTTTGTCAAGTCGGAATTTGTTAAGTATAAAAAACTGACAAATTTTTATTTGACAAATTTATTTTCGAGGCTCCATGTACAAGCCACGTTGAGAAGGCCCGCACCAGGGATGGGAGGCGTTTAGTCCGACCAGCGGGAGGACCGAAGCGATAGCGGAGCGCCGGACAGCCCGGTGGCGACGAAAGGAGCCAGGTGCCCAAAGCATTTTCTACCGCCGGACGAGTCCGAACAAAAGGCTTTGGCGAATTTCGGAGCGGATGGTATCTACATTGAGCTCCTTATGTCTGGAAATCCAGCTGTAAAGCCAGTGTAAGGTTGAAAGGAGGGAAAACAAAGCCGTATCTACATGCAGCGGGGCAAATTGCCCGTTTTGGATGCCCGTTTCAAGGATGGCTTTGAAGCGGGACTCATAGGCATTCCGGAGCTGGAGGTACTGGGTAAGGGCAGGCTCTTCCAGGTGTACCCACTCTCCGGTGATCAGGGAAATGGGGTCGGGGTGCTGCAGCGTAAGTTGAATGTGCAGGTCGACAAGGGCTTCCAATTGGGCAAGAGGGCTTTTTTGCTGCTGAAGGATGGCTTCCATTCCCTCTGAAAAGCGTCGGGCCATGGGCAAAAGGATTTCCCGGAGAATGGCCTGTTTGGAAGAAATATGGTTGTATAAACTCGCTGCTTCGATGTTCACTGCTGCAGCAATCATGCGCATGGTGGTGGCACTGTATCCTTTTTTCCGGAAAAGCCGGGCCGATTGGTTCAGAATTTCTTCTTTCCGGATCTGTGTTTGGGTGCGGGTTTTCGCCTTGGCCATGTGTGCAAAGGAGAATAGTTTTGAGAAATATGACAAGCGTTGAGAATCCTGGACTTAGGCCAGCATGCCCATGACCCGGTCCAGATGCCGGGCAAATACATCGAGTTCCTCCAGGGTGTTGTAGAAGCTAAGCGATATGCGCACCGTCCCGGGAATCCCGAAGCGCTGCATTAAAGGCTGGCAGCAATGGTGCCCTGTCCGCACAGCTACTCCAAACTGATCCAGCAATGTTCCAATATCGGAAGGATGGGCTTTGTCGGAAATAAAGGAAACCACTGAGGCCTTGTTCTGAGCGGTGCCAATGATCCTTAGACCCGGAATGGAGGAAACAATATCCGTGGCCCGCTGCAACAATTCGTGTTCGTGGGCAATGACGGCTTTCCGGTCTAAAGTCTGGATAAAATCTACCGCAGCGCCCAGGGCAATGGCGTCGGCAATATTGGGTGTGCCCGCCTCAAGACGGAAGGGAAGCTCGTTGTAGGTCGTTTTTTCAAAAGTTACCTCTTTGATCATTTCACCACCTCCCTGCATGGGTGGGAGATTTTCCAACGGTTCTTTGCGCCCGTACAATATGCCGATTCCTGTTGGTCCAAACATTTTATGTCCCGAAAAAACCAGAAAATCGGCTCCGGTTTGTTTGGCCGAAAAGGGAAAATGTCCGACGGCCTGTGCACAATCGAGCAGGGAAACCGCTCCGGATTTTCGGGCTTCTGCAATCAGCAATTCTACCGGATTAATGGTGCCCAGCGCATTGGAGACATAGACCAGCGACAATACCCTTGTTTTTTCGGAAAGCAGATTTCGGGCAGCATCAAGATCCAGTTCTCCATTGTCCAATACAGGAATTACCTTTAAAACAGCCCCGGTTCGGGTACAGGCCATTTGCCAGGGCACAATGTTGGCGTGGTGCTCCATCCCGGTAATCAGAATTTCATCGCCAGGTTTCAGCATACTTTGGGCCAAACCTGAGGCTACCATATTGATACTTTCGGTGGTTCCCCTGGTGAAAATGACTTGTTCGGGGGCTTCTGCCCCAATGAAATCTGCTACTTTCCGACGGGCATTTTCAAAAGCCGTCGTCCCTTTATCGGCCAGGAAATGAGCCCCCCGGTGGATGTTGGCGTTGTATCCTTCATAATAATCCACCAGACTTTGAATCACCACCCGGGGCTTTTGGGTGGTGGCACCGTTGTCGAAATACAACAATGGATACTTGCCAATCCGCTGATTCAGAATGGGGAATTCTGAACGAATGGTTTCCGGTTCAAACCGGGTTGGCAAGGCAACAGCACTCATGGTCAGGCTTTGTTTTCGGCCAACATAAGGTCCATACGGTTGAGAACTTTTTCTTCCACCCAGGCAT
>JBIPNA010000382.1:0-3474 GCA_044375665.1 Catalimonadaceae bacterium | reverse complement strand
AAGGGTGTCGGTTTCAAAGGCTTCTTTGCCAAGTCTGGTGAGAACAGGATCCTTGTTGACCCTTTTCAACAAACTTTTCAGGGAAAGATTCATTTCCCGATGGTCCTGAACTGGTTTTAAAACCAGAGACTCCAGGTTCTGCTCTCTGCCATCCCAAAACAGGGTCGGGCTCCAGGCCAGATTGTACAGATGGGGGATTTCCCTTGCGGGTCTTTTTGGTGTGCTGTCCGAAACAATTTTACGGGCAGAAGAAAATCCATTTTCGGGCTGATGGCAGGTTGCGCAGGACATTTTTTGGTTCCCGGACAAAAGAGGGGAGAAGAACAGGGCTTTTCCCAGTGCCACACCTGCCGTAGTGGTCGGGTTTTGACCGGGAGCAGGAATCCCGGCAAACGGATTTGGCGTCGTATCTGATTGCCGGCAGGCTGAAATGCCCAGCAGCAGGATGAAAGCGGTCTTATTGAGCCCCCACCAGCTTAAAAAACGAAGCTGCATAGTTGTCCGCAATTCGGGTGCCGCCGGATGCGGCCGACATGCTGTTGTTCAGTGTTTTAAAATCGATGGGGTTGGGCTGGCCCAGAATTCCCGCTACATCAGCAACCAGGAGGATCTGGCCATCTTTTACCACATCCAATGGGTTGCTCAGAATGGAGCTAAAATCAAACTTGATGGTTTTGAAACAGACATCTTCGCCCACATGGTATACAAACGGACCCGAAACTCCGCCTGAGGTATATTTTCCTTCCATCGCCATGAATTTGTATCCGGTTGTCCAGTCCCAGGCCATGCCATTGCCCGGATCCAGATCGCCGGTTTTATCGGTCGAATGGTTGGCGGCATTGTCAACGCCAATGGAGAATTCAAACTCAGTAAATTTTTTTCTCGGGATGTTTTTGAGGATAATTTCGGTGTTTTCCGGACGGCTCAGGGCATTAACCAGGTGATAGCTGTTTAGTTCCTGGTACAATTCTCCTGTCTCTTTGTTTCGGAGTTTGATATTGGATAGATAGTAATCGAGCCGGCTAACCGAGTACACCTGTCCTGAAGTATCGGTGAAGTCGGTGTTGGCTTTGAGGGCATTACCCGAAGCCTTGTGTTCAATGCGGAGAAGAAAGGTTACGAATTCGGGCGTTTCATCATCAGGTCGGCAGTCGGAAAACAGAATCAGACAAAAGAGGGCCAGGATGAGTGGTCGGGCAAAATGCATTTGTTAGGAATTGGTCGCCGAAAATACGGAAAAATGGTACTTGAATCGTTTTTTTCAATTTCGAACTTCTGCATTTTAGGCGAAGGTCTACATTTGCCCCATGCAAGACAGGTTCAGCTCCCTTAGATTCCTGGGTTTCCTGCTCTTTTTCGGGGCAGCACTCTGGTCTTGCTCAACCTCCGGGATTGAGCCGGGAAGTGTGGATGAAGGCACTGGTTATTATCCCATTGAACCAGGCAATACCTGGATATTCCAGGTCGATACTGTTGCCTATACATTCGCAGGAGATACGCTTCCAGGTCGGTATTTTATCAAGGAAGTTCTGGGCGACACTTTGTATTTTCAGGAAGGCAGGCCGGTGTTCCGATTGGAAATTTATCGGACTGCCGATACAGCCCGGGGTTGGGTAATCGATTCTGTCTGGAGCATCAGAAAAGACCCGGATAAGATTATCCGGACTGAAAATAACCGGCCCTATGTGGTGTTGAAATTCCCTTTGAGAGAGGGTAGCCGCTGGGATGGAAACCAGTTTAATACTTTGCAGGACAGCAATTCTGTTTTCTGGTACACCGCCCAAAACCTGGGTCAGTCGTATGGTTTCGGGAATGATTTTTTTCCCGGAGTTGAAGTAATCCAGAAAATCGATTCAAATTGCATCAACAACAGTACATTTCGGGAAATCTATTTAAAAAATATCGGTCCTGTTTACCGCAAAAAGGCTTTTCTGCAATACGTTCAACAAGGCGGCAGTGATCCTTGCGGCGAAATTCCGGTAATCGAGATTGGGTATTCCCGAACTTATTCACTTCTTCGATTTGGAAAAAATTTATAAACCGCTTTTTCTCCTCTTCCTCTGCATAAACATCCAGGCGGCTACATTTGGGCAAGCCAAAAAATTTGTTGTCTTTCTGCACAACAAAGCCGGAGGAAACCCATATATCTTGTCCAATCCTGGGGAGTACCTGAGTCAGCGGTCCATTCAACGACGCCAGACCCAGAACTTAACGCTTGACTCTACAGATCTTCCGGTAACTCCCGCTTATCTTACCGCCATCCGGAATCTGGGCGCCAAGGTTCTTTATCCGATGAAATGGATCAATGCAGCCATTGTGGAATGTGTTCCCGAAACATTGTCGGCCATCAATCAGCTCCCGTTTGTGCTCAGTTCCAGTCCGCTGAATTCCAAAATGCCGAAATCTGTTGTTGAAAGAAACCGGAGTCAGGGTACACAAACCCTGGATTATGGACCTTCTGCAAACCAGAATATCCAGCTGGGCATTGATTCCATGCATGCCTGGGGGTTTCATGGGGAAGGGAAACTCATTGCAGTAATGGATGGCGGTTTTCAGAATGTCAATCAGCATACTGCATTTCAACATCTTTTTGCCAACCAGCGCATCACAGGTACACGAGATATTGTGGCTGCTGATGGTGATGTGTACCAGGACCATTGGCATGGGGCCGCGGTTTTGGGAAACATTGCTGCCTATGCTCCCGGTCAGGTTATTGGCGGTGCTTACAACGCCAATTATTTCCTCATCCGGTCTGAAGATGTAGATTCTGAAAATGAAATTGAATGTGCTTACTGGGTTGTCGGATTGGAGTTGGCGGATTCGGTTGGTGCCGATCTGGTTAATTCTTCTCTGGGTTACACCACTTTTGATGTTTCAAGTCTAAGCTATACCTATAATTCACTGAACGGAATAACCTCCATTGCCTCCAGGTCCGCAAAACTGGCAGGGGGTAAGGGCATGCTGGTGTTGACAAGTGCGGGCAATGAAGGAAACAACAGCAGCTGGGGAGGCTGGATTTCGGTTCCCGCGGATGCAGAAAATATTTTGAGTGTCGGATCGGTTAGCGGGGCAGGCACTTATTCTTCCTTCAGTGGCCGCGGACCTACAGCCGATGGCCGGACAAAGCCTGATATTGTAGCTCAGGGAGAATCGGTAGTTTTTCCCAATGTATTTGCCAGCAGCGGTATCACTACAAACAGCGGAACTTCTTTTTCCTGTCCGCTCATTTGTGGAATGGCCGCTGGCATCTGGCAGGCCCATCCGGAAAAATCGGCGCTCGAAATCCTTAATTTATTGAAAAACAGCGGTTCTAACCGCGACAATCCTAACAACCAGATCGGCTGGGGTATTCCAACATTTGTAAAAGCCCATATTCTTGCCGGAGCCAGACCTGTTTTGTCCTTTCCTTTCGATGTCCGGGTGTTCCCCAATCCTGCCCGGGAGCGTGTCCTGACACTCGATCTGCTTGAATCC
>JBIPNA010000381.1:0-3493 GCA_044375665.1 Catalimonadaceae bacterium | reverse complement strand
CTTTGTTTTACGCTCTGAATGTCAATCTGCTGAAAATTAAATTCAATGAAGTCCCTCCCCTTGTGCTTTCGTCTGCTACGATTGTCGCCATTGGACCCATTGCTGCTACCCTGCTGTTTGGATTTACAAACTTTACCCACAAAATGACGCATACCCCAGGGGCCTGGGAAGCGGCCGGTTTTGTGGCAATTCTTGGCTTATTTGGAACTGCTGTCGCTCTGGTGCTCTTCAATAAACTAATTCAGATTTCCGGGCCACTTACAGCAAGCTCGGTTACCTACATTATGCCCGTAGTTTCTGTTTTATGGGGGCTGGCCGATGGAGAACCATTTGGCATGGTCCAGGCGGCAGGCCTGGGCGGAATCCTGATTGGTGTCTATCTCGTTAATCGAAAAAAAGACTAATGGTCTTTGAAATACCGAAGCACCCGGACACCTTTGGAATGGATCACCTTTAAAGCATACCCTCCTGTAGGCAAATCCGGCAGGCAGAACAATCCTTTTTCATTTTTTTCAGCCGCACCAAAATTCCGACCCATTCCATCGAGTACCTGAATTTTGTGGATTTCTTCCTGACCTGAACCCAAAACCTGAAAACATCGTCCCCCGGGGTTCGGTACCAGGTCCCAAAAATGCTCCAGATTTGGAAGCGTTCCCACAGGATTAAAGGTAGATTTCAAGGCAATATTGGCTATCCATGCCTTATTTGTCCCGTTAAAGAAAATACGGATGCCGTTAAATTGGGGAAACCACCGATACAGGGTGGGTAGAGAGTCCAATGGTTGGGTTAAACCGTGGCCCTCGGTAAGCTTAGTCAACATATGGCTTACCGGTCCGGGTTTTGGGATGACCATCCACATTGTAAGAGAATCCGGTTCTTCTGGCTGGGCAGATGCCCTTGTCCGGATTTCAAGTTTTTCTGGAAAAATCTTCCACGTAAAATGGCGCCAACTATTGGCAGAAGCCAAACCGCGAGTTGTCCAGCGGTTCACTGGCCCCAGAGGATATTGAGGTGATCCCTCCGGAGAAATACCCCCCGGGCCAGAAATAAATCCAGGTAGCCACCAGGAATTGGGCCCGGAATTGAATTTCTCAAACTCTCCAAGGGAATCCTTCCCCCCGCCATACATCATATTGGCATAGTTGTTGACGCCCTGGGGTGTGCGGTTTAGAATCCGAAAAGAATAAGCTGGTCTTCCAAAGGGCGCCTTTGCACCCACCGAGTCCAGAATAGTGCCAAAAGGAATATTTTCGGGTAGCCCCTCCAGCAAAGCCACGACCAACCTGCCCTGATTTCCACCCGAAACCAGGGTATCCCACAAAACATCAAAATCCAGCTGCATAGAGTCGTTTGATCGGGTCTGCACAGGGAATTGATAATCAATTGCAAGACTTGCCTTCAGGGAAACCAGGGTCTGATAGCCTGCATATTTTCTGGCACTATCGGTGATCCCTAAAGCTGGAAAGGCCAATCCTGAATCATCTGCTTTCAGTTCCCTGCGAAAACCTGACTCGGGCGAGGACTGGGTTCCCCAAAGTGCATTTCGACTCCGGTCCTTATACAAGATGGAATCTCCAAAGTTGTCAAAAAAAATAGTTTGAAACTGGGCATGTACTGAGGTCGAAACCCCAATGAACAACGGCAACAGGAAAGTGGTTAAACAACGCATTTGAGTAGAATCTGCGCAAGGTTTTCGATATAGCCAGTAGTGCGCAAATCCAAAGCTATCCGGTTTGACCCTGAAATGAAATCAAAGGCTGTTCAGCCAGAGATTTTCGAGATACAACCACTTGTTTATCAGTCCAATAAACCCAAAACTCATAAATGCCCAATACAAGCTGATTGTCTTCTGAAACCGACCGATGGGTATGAAAATTGGGATTAAAACCCTGTGAAAGGATGACTTCCTTTGGCATTTGAACTTCATCCCGGCCAATAAGGAAGGAATTAAGCAGACTTCGATTCCCTTTGAGCATGAAATCTATAGCTGCAAAACGAAAACTTTCTTTGCCATTCTCCCGGTTGTGGAACCGGGTCCGGCAGGCATCGGAACAAAATTTCTGATCTCTTCGACCACGCAAGGGTTTCCCGCATTCGAGGCAAACACGTTCATGAAGCAATACCATAATTCAATAGTTTAGTAGTTCAAAACTACGATCAGAGCTTCAATTTTCAAAGAAAATGATGGCACCAATCCAGAATCAAAGGTGAAGGCGGGGCCTGACTACCCGAAAAAAAAAGCTGCGTCCAGACGCAGCTTTCAAGTAGTCCCGACAGGAATCGAACCTGTATCAAAAGTTTAGGAAACTTCTATTCTATCCATTGAACTACGGGACCAAATGGGGTGCAAAAATAGCCTTCCTGATCCAGATGCACAAGCAAGCGTCAAAAGCTTCTCTCAGTAAATGGGGTAAGGAAATTGACGTGGATGTCCCAAATAGTCAATCGAAGACCGTATTTTCGCCCCCTCAAATCACGAAATGTTCACCATTTTTAAAAAAGAGGTCAACCAATTCCTAAATAGCCTTCTGGGCTATTTGGTCTTGATCCTATTCCTTGTAGCCACCGGCCTTTTGTTCTGGGTCTTTCCTGAAACCAATGTCATCGATTATGGCTTTGCCGACATGGGAGGCTTTTTCAGTTTAACTCCTTATGTTTTTATTTTTCTTATTCCCGCCATTACCATGAGAAGTATTGCGGACGAAAAAAAATCAGGAACACTGGAATGGCTCCTTACAAAACCACTGACGGAATGGGATATTTTACTTGGAAAGTTTCTGGCCAGTTGGTTTCTGGTATTTCTGGCCCTTATCCCTACCCTTTTTTATTTTGGGTCTTTGTTTATCCTTGGCAATCCCAAAGGAAATATTGATGCTGCCGGAGTTACAGGATCATACCTTGGGCTGCTTTTGCTTGCATCTGTCTTTTCCTCCATTGGAATATTTGGAAGTAGTTTAACTGACAATCAACTGGTGGCTTTTGTGTTATCGGTATTTCTTTGCTTTCTCCTTTATTCAGGGATGGGTTCCCTGGCGGCAATTGACGTCTGGTCCTCAGCTGCCCCGGTCATTCAATATTTTGGATTGGATTATCACTACCAGGCCCTTGGTAAAGGCCTGATTGACATAAGGGATGTGGCCTATTTTTCGTCCTCTACCCTGGCATTATTGTTCGCCACCCGCTTGGTTTTAAGTTCCCGCCGCTGGTAACCATGAAGATACGCACGCTTAAATTTCAGGAAATCAGTCGGTTTGTAATCCTGCTGCTGATTTTACTCTTCGCAAACATTATCCTGAGTCAGTTTTTCTTCAGGATCGATTTGACAGAAGACAAGCGGTTTTCCATTTCGGATGCCACGAAGCAAATCCTCACTTCTCTAAAAGGACCAATTTATGTGGAAGTTTACCTTGAGGGGGAATTCCCTTCCGGCTTCGAACGACTGCAAAAAACGATTCGCGAAACCCTGGAAGAATTCAGAAGCTATAGTGGAAAT
>JBIPNA010000380.1:0-3500 GCA_044375665.1 Catalimonadaceae bacterium | reverse complement strand
AGAATACGGAGTATCCAGGAAAAAGGTGTCCAAAAAATCTCCGACCCGATGGAGTCTGAATTTATCGGAATTATTAATTATTGTGTAATAGCCCTGATTCAGGCAAATCTGGAGGGAAAGGATGATGGTGTGGACCTTGATGTTGAACGCCTTGGAAACCTTTACGACACGGTTTGCCTGGAAAACATTGACCTTTTACAAAACAAAAACCATGACTATAGTGAAGCCTGGAGAGACATGCGGATATCCTCGATCACTGATATTATACTGATGAAATTACACCGTCTTAAACAAATTGAAAACAACGATGGTAAAACCCTGGTTTCGGAAGGCATTGAGGCCAACTACCGGGACATGCTGAACTATGCTGTTTTCGCATTAATTCTTGGGAAAGAAGCCGGTCTTTTCAAACACTTATGAGTAAACACAATTCAGCTCCAGACATTCAAACTTTAGGGGAACTAAAAAAATCCGGATGGAAGAGCCGCTCCATCCGAGCTGAAATACGCGAGCATTTAATGGATTTGATCAAAAGCAAACAACCCAGGTTCCCCGGCATTTTTGGGTATGACGATACTGTTCTCCCAGAATTGGAA
Source organism: Catalimonadaceae bacterium (assembly GCA_044375665.1). GTDB lineage: Bacteria > Bacteroidota > Bacteroidia > Cytophagales > Flexibacteraceae > CAMDMI01. The sequence goes on along the minus strand of JBIPNA010000380.1, from coordinate 2,904 downwards.
AGGGCTTTGCTTAGCGAGCATAATCTTTGTTTTCTGGGATTAAGAGGCCAGGCCAAAACAAGGCTCGCAAGGCAAATAGTATTCCTTTTGGACGAATGGATGCCGTACATCACCGGTTCGGAATTGCTCGATGATCCACTAAATCCCATTAGCCGGTTTGGGCAGGAGCAGATAAATGAGCTCGGAGACCTTTGCCCCATTTCATGGTTGCACCAAAGTGAGCGATATTCCGAAAAACTGGCCACCCCGGATGTATCTGTGGCTGATCTGATCGGCGATGCTGATCCGATAAAAGCTGCCAGTCTGAAACTACCATACTCAGATGAGCGTGTTATTCACTATGGCCTGATTCCCAGATCACACAGATGTGTCTTTGTTATTAACGAACTCCCTGACCTTCAAGCCAGAATACAAGTAGCATTGTTCAATATCCTGCAGGAAGGCGACATTCAGATCAGGGGCTTCAAACTTCGCCTTCCGCTCGATATTTTGTTTGTGTTTACGGCAAACCCTGAGGATTACACCAACAGGGGAAGCATTGTGACCCCTCTTAAAGACCGCATTGACAGTCAGATTATTACCCACTATCCAGCTGATATAGAAACAGGGAAGCAAATTACCCGTCAGGAAGCCAGAATTCAACCTGGTCAGGCAAGCATCCACATTCCTGAGTTGGCCAGAGATCTGATTGAGCAGCTCGCCATAGAAGCAAGAAATTCCGAATTTGTAGATTCAAAATCAGGGGTCTCTGCCAGGCTGACTATATCCGCCATGGAGAATCTGCTAAGTACAGCTGAACGCAGGCTCCTGTTAAATCAGGAATCGGGAGGGTGTATCCGGCTCATGGATATTTTCGGGGTAGTCCCCGCCCTGACAGGGAAAATGGAACTTGTTTATGAGGGGGAGCAGGAAGGAGCAGGAATCGTGGCCCGAAATCTGATTGGCAAAGCCATACGGACCCAGTTCGCACTTTACTTCCCTGATCCTGAAAAGGAAAAGAAAAAAAAGCAGGCATCTGTTTTTGACCTTGTTTCTGACCATTTCGGGAAAGGAAACACCGTATCTTTAACAATGGACGCTTCCCAGAAAGACTACCAGACTGCCCTGGATGGCATTCCCGGATTGGATGATTTACTATTTGACACAAAAATCCCCATGGAGACCCAGGAACGTTGGTTCTGGAAAGAATTTGTCTTGTTTGGGTTGTCGGAATTCTCGGTTATCGGGAAAAAGTTCACTGGCCTGGAAGCCCGCTTTGTCGATCTTCTTGGCAGTATGATGGACCTGGATAGTTTGGGATTTGAGGAGGAAGAAGAGTAATTAAAGCTTCTATTTTCATTTCTTTCCTACACCCGCCAAAAGAATCCTAAATCCGGGGCCTGTTTTTGACGTTAGTAGTACGACCTTCGTTGTTCCAACTACCACCCATTGGCCATGAATATTATTTGCACATTGAAAAGGCCTTGCCTTTTCAAGTTGGTTTTCCTGATTTGCTTTTCAATTTGTTCAGAAACGTATGCTTCGGAAACATCGGCTGATCCTGATCTGCCCGGAGGTCGCCGACGCGATTTTCTTGGCATGAGTTATCCTACCATGGGCAATAAATGGCCGAACAGAAAGGGATCAGTTTGGATTCATTCACAGGCCTCATTTAAACACATTATATATCCAGATTTTGGGCAGCAAAATGGCCTGCCTCCTATCCACTTGTCTGCAGACTATTCTTTCGATCATCACTGGTCTCTTGGGGCATACTACGGGCGGTTCAGGTCCACTTATGTAGATGTTTATGGGAATGAGTTTTATGAAAGTGATATTAAATCCTATTTCGGGGGTCTCCGTCTGACGCTACATTTTGCTGATATTTTCAACAATGCCTTCGGGGAAGTGGTGAACGTCAGAAAATGGGATTTCTACGGCAGTGCCTTTATTGGATGGCATTCCATTTCCTGGGACGTTGCCCCAAAATATTTTGGTCAACAGGATTTTTCCGAAGGTTCCTTTGGATCTTTGGGCCTGGTTTTGGGCTGCCGTTGGTTACCATTTAAAAGATTGGGCGTTTTTGCTGAAGCTGGAAAAGGACCTACCGGATACTTCAGTTTTGGATTGTCCGGAAAAATCATAAAATGAAGTCCTGATCCAAATGAGAAGTATGAAAACCAAGCGTTTGTGCCAAAACTGGTTCAATTTTAGGAAAATGTGACGCTTTATGAACTGCCGGAAACCGGAAAATAAAAAAGAAACCAAAACAATCTTTTGTAAAAGACCATTTTAAAATAGTTTCGCCCTCTCTAAAGGGAATCCTTACCTATCAAGAACACAAACAAAACATGTCTGTTGCACAACTCACCTACGAAGGAAAGACCATTGACCTCCCGGTAATTACGGGTTCAGAAAACGAAAAGGCCATAGATATCTCGAATTTACGAGATGTCACAGGGCTCGTGACTATGGATCTGGGATACAAAAATACCGGAGCAACCAAAAGCGCTGTCACCTTCCTGGATGGTGAACTGGGAATTTTAAGGTATCGGGGATACCCCATTGAGCAATTGGCAGATAAATCTAATTTTATGGAGGTCGCTTACCTCCTTATATATGGAGAGCTTCCTACCAGGGCACAATTCGAATCGTTTTCCGAGTCGATTAAAATGCACACCCTGGTGAACGAGGACATTAAGAAAATTCTGGATGGTTTTCCAGCGACTGCCCACCCCATGGGAATCCTATCCTCACTGGTTTGTTCCCTTACGGCATTTTATCCTGAATCAGTAGAAAATCCGACAGAAGAAAATATCAACCGGAATATTTTCCGGCTCCTTGCCAAGATGCCAACTTTCGTAGGTTGGGCTTATAAAAAGAGCATGGGGCATCCGGTAAATTATCCCCGGAACCAATACGACT
>JBIPNA010000379.1:0-3501 GCA_044375665.1 Catalimonadaceae bacterium | reverse complement strand
TCGCCAGAGGCGCTTAAGGACTGGATGAACTCACAAGGTTTTCTGGAAAAAATACGGGCATTGTTTGCTGAAATGGAAACTTTACAGGATGCCTGTTTTTAATGTCGGGGTCTTTGGGATAAGCGGTAACCACTTAGCCATTTACATGACCTTCTGATAATTACTACTGGAAAGCTCAAAACCGATGTGCATTTTTGCCCCCGATCTAATTCAAATACACCTTGAAAAATTTTATTTGCACCACCCTGGTCATTGTCCTTGCCACCTCAGGAATACAAGCACAAAAGAAAAAGCTTGGACTTGAGGAATCCATGACCAACCCGGCATTTGCCATGGGTATCCGTCAGCTTCACGGATTTTCTGACGGGTCTTACAGTGAAGTGGTTTCGGCAGGCAACCGGGGAGACGCCCTTCTCCGGATTTCGGCTACAAAAACAGACACGCTGCTCTTTGCATCTGCCTGGCAACCCGGAAAAAAGAATTTCCCAAAGTTGAACTGGAAAAACGATCAGGAGGTCTGGGCATTATGGGGAAATGACCTGCTGCGTTTTCAGTTGAAAGATAAACAAAGTGAAAAAACCGGCACCCTTCCTGAGAATGCTGAACACCAGGATGTTGAACCCAATAGTCTCTCTGTAGCCTTCACACTTGAGCAAAACCTTTGGGTTTTAAAAGGTTCGAAGAATGTACAAGTAACCAAAGAAACAGATCCGAATATCGTATGTGGTCAGTCGGTGCATCGAAATGAGTATGGCATTGAGAAGGGAACTTTTTGGTCTCCTGATGGGAATCAGCTGGCATTTTACCGGATGGACCAAAGGATGGTAACTGATTATCCCATTGTGGAATTGGGCACAAAGCCAGCCAAAGTGCGGAATATTAAGTACCCGATGGCAGGCCAGACAAGCCATGAGGTTCAATTGGGTGTATTTGACCTGGCATCAGAAAAAACCATTTTTTTACAGGTAGAAGGTCCCAAAGACCAATACCTCACCGGAATTACCTGGACTCCTGATTCAAAATTCATCACCATTACCCTGCTGAACAGGGAAACCAATCACCTTAAACTTCAGGTCTACGATGCTGCAACCGGGAAGTTCGTTAAAACCTTACTGGAAGAGCGGTCAAACAGATACCTCGATCCGCAGGCAGGCCCGGTCTTTCTGGGACCCGGACTCGACTTTGCCTGGTTGTCGGAGCGGAATGGCTACAACCATATTTATCAGTACTCCTGGAAAGGGGATTTGATTCGTCAGATCAGCAGTGGGGAGGAAAAGGTAACAGATCTTGCTGGCCTGAATTCAACGGGGAAGTGGTTGATCTATGTCCAGACAGCAAAAAAGGGATTGGATAGAGAGATCCGGTCTTTCGATTTGAAATCGGGAAAAACGCAGGTTTTGACATCGGCTTCCGGAGTGCACAATCCCATTTGGTGTCAAAACAATACCATGATCCTGGACCTCTGGTCAAACCTGAAGACACCAAGGCAGCTTGACCTGATTAACCCCGGTCAAAAGGGCCAAAAAACTTTGAGGACTTTTTCCAATCCCTTTCAGGATTATGACTTCCCATCCATAGATACGCTTTCCCTGAAAAGTAAGGATGGGCAAATCCTACATGCCCGTCTTTTGAAACCCCCTGGATTTGATCCGAAGAAAAAATACCCTGTGGTGGTTTATTTGTATGGAGGCCCGCACGCACAAATGGTAACCAACTCCTGGCTGGCCGGAGCCAATACCTGGATGGCTGCCTGGGCAAGCGATGGTTTCATCGTATTTACTTTAGACAATCGGGGCAGTTACAACCGTGGAGTTGAATTTGAGCAGATTCCCCACCGGCAATTGGGGACACCCGAAATGGAGGATCAGCTGACTGGGGTTGAATATTTGAAAAATCTGCCATTTGTAGATCCCAGCCGCCTTGGGATACATGGCTGGAGTTATGGAGGATTTATGACCACAACCTTAATGGCACGTGCGCCTGGAGTTTTTAAGGTGGGAATTGCGGGTGCTCCCGTGATTGATTGGTCTATGTATGAAATTATGTATACAGAGCGCTATATGGACACCCCGAAAGAAAACTCAGAGGGATACGAAAAGTCTAATCTTGTGAATTATGCCCAAAATGTAAAGGGGAAATTCATGCTTATACATGGCACCTCTGATGATGTGGTGGTTTGGCAGCATACCCAGGCCTTTTTGAAAAAGGGCATTGAATCCGGAGTTGATCTGGACTATTTCATTTATCCTGGTCATGGGCATGGTGTTGGAGGCAAGGATCGGCTGCATCTGATGCGTAAAATGACACAATATTTCAAAGACAATTTGTAGCTGATTTCAGGAGAAGGAATGAACCCTGGAGTATCTTTGGTTCTAACCAAATCGTATGAAAAACCAGTATCCACCTGGCTATCAGAAATTGGCATCCCCGAATCAGGCGCAGGTTTCAGTAACTGAAAATCTAAAACGACTTGAAATTCAGGCCATTTCATTCCATTTGCGACCTAAAACGGTTGCAGAAAAAAATTGAATTCACCTTATTGCCTCAAAAAACCATGGAAACAAATTACCTTATTGTATTTTCAACTGCCTTAATTCCTTTGGCTGTAGGGTTTGTCTGGTATGGGCCCCTTTTTGGAAAAGCCTGGATGATAGAAACCGGACTGACAGAAGAAAAACCAGGACCCCGGAAAATGATGGTGGTTTTTGGTTTTTGCCTGTTTTTCAGTTTGATGCTGGCATTTTTCCTTCCTTCCCTGGTTATCCACCAAAGTGGCATTATTTCCACGATGATGGGCGAGCCCGGAATTCCATCAGATCCGATGAGCAATCCGGATTACAAAATGATGATGGATAAATATGGTCAAAACTTCAGAACCTTCAAGCATGGTTTGTTTCATGGAGTTCTGAGCGCAATTTTCTTTGGGCTACCCCTCATGGGAATTAACGCTTTGTTTGAGCAAAAGAGCTGGAAATATATCTTTATGCATCTGGGATACTGGGCGCTGACCCTTGGCCTGATGGGAGGAGTTATTTGCCAGTGGGCCTGACCTATGGCTCCGGATCAGTGATCTGGGGCAGGGCATGTTCAAAAAGAGGGGCCTGAGCTTTTGCCATTTCTTCCATAGCTGCGTGGGAATAAGGGAACCAGACTTTTTCTACAGGATCCCAAAGTTCTGCCCATTTCTGACCGGGGAATAGTTTGTAATCAAACTTAGAATATTTCCAGGCAATGTAACCCGGATAGTAGAAGCTGAAGTTTTGATGGAGTGCCCACTCTAATTTTTTAAGCATCAGGACTTTCCCCGGGCTAAATGGCTTAAGATCAGGATGAAATATGTTGAGAATTCCTGCAATCGATTTGTAGCCCCGATCGAAAACACCACAGCCCTTCAAAGTTGCACCGTCCCTTATTTCAAATTGGAGTGAAGGAAAAAAATTAGTCGGCGATTCATTCCCGGCACCATCATCCATGAGATAGCGTCTGGCAGAGTTTGGGGCA
>JBIPNA010000378.1:0-3512 GCA_044375665.1 Catalimonadaceae bacterium | reverse complement strand
AATGAAGTTTAGTGCTAAAAATCCCCGCCTTCGCAAAGCGGCAAACCGTTGTGTGTCATTTTAAAATGGAAAATAATGAAACTGATCATACTAATAATTTTATCAATTTTATCAACTACTTGTAACTCACAAGAAAAGAAATTAAACATAGGTCAAAAAAGTGATTCGGATAAAGTAGAAGTAGGTTCTCAACTTGGAGAATATGTCACAAGTGTATTTGAAGATTCCAAAGGAAATTTATGGTTTGGAACAAATGGAAATGGAATTGCAAGGTACGACGGTAACAATCTAAGATATTTTACAACCAAGGATGGTTTACCATCTGATAGAGTAACTGGTATAATTGAGGATTCAAATGGTATTTTTTGGTTATATACGGGAGAAGGTGTATCCAAATATGATGGGAAGAATTTTACGAATTTTTTAGTCGGCGACGATTTTAGCAGCAATGTAATTACCAGTTTACTGATTGATAGTAAGCACATTTTTTGGATTGGCACTTGGAATGGTGTCTACAGATTTGACGGACAAGCATTTCATAAATTTTCTGTTCCGTACCCTAAAGTAGATACTAAAATAAATGAAGATACCAAATATTGGGTAACGGGCATCAGTGAGGATGCCAAAGGCAATATTAGGTTTCTAAGAGATGGTTATGGCGTCTGTAAATATGATGGGATATCGTTTACCCATCTTCTGAAAAAGGATGGACTGCACTCTAATAATGTTACCCAAATTGAATTTGACAAAGATGGAAATATTTGGTTTGGAACGAGAGTTGCAGAAAGAGATGATCCTGACCCCAAAAAGCGATTTGGTAAGGGAGGAGTTAACAAGATGATAGGAGATGAGATTATTTCATTTCCGGAAATTAACGGTTTTAATGATGGTGATGTTTATGAAATCTATAAAGACAAATCTGATAATATATGGATATGTACAGTTAAGAATGGAGTATATAGATATGATGGTGGCAAGGCATTTAAAAACTTCGATGTTCCAATTTCAATTATGGGAATGTTGGAAGACCGAAAGGGAAATTTATGGTTAGGCGGTGCAGGTGGGTTATATAAAATTAATCGAAATGGAGAAGTTATTAACGTAACTACAAAAGGACCTTGGAAATAATGAATACGAACGCACACACCATGGGTTTGGCAAAAGTGGGGCATTTGTGCTTTATTCGAGCAAAGGAATTCTAATCAACATTTATGCTTTATTGATCCTTGGTAGTTCTAATTCCCCACCTTCGCCAAGCCCGAAACGCAATCCAGGTCACCAAAAATAAGTTGTTAATGAACCTGGCACCGTATTTATTGAACCGGTTTGGCCGCAACCGGACGCATACACTATTCTTAACGACTACTAAACCTGCCCTAAGGTTATTTCCTGGAGGGCAACCTGGTGGTTTTCAGCATTTCGTTTGCCTTCGTCAATTTTTCCGAAAAAAGTGATTGACCTCTCCTTTTTCGTGGAGTTTCCTCCTACAAAAAAACCATGATCCGAAGGGTCGCCCGACCCGGTAGACCTTTCCCCCAACCAAATACCCTTTCCCACATTCCCCCCCAGCCGGAATCATTCATTTTCTCCTTTCGCGATCTGTTGCCAGACCGAAAGCTAAGGGCTGCTGCCAATGGCTTATATTTTAACTGCTGATGCAACGAACCCGACCACATGCTTTTGAGAAAAGCCTATGGAATGGAACGTACTTCCTGCCTATCGGTTCAGGAGACCCTGCATATCCTGCGAAGTTCAAAGAAATACCGGCGAATGCTCCGAACATTTGGGCTTGAACTTCCCTTCAAAATCAAGTAGTTTCGCAACCCTTTTCCGATACTTCGACCAATGATCCGAACGATTAGCTACCCGATATTTTTCTGGTTTTTACTCCTGGGCTTTTCAGGCATGGGACAGAACTACAGAAAATTCACCAATACGTCTACGGTGCGAAGCTTTACGCCCAGTTTTGCTCCCCGCTACCAGCTCATTTATAACCCTGGCGATTTCGACAACGCCCCCCCCACTTGTGTGGTCAAATCCGTTGCCTTCCGGAGGAGCGGTGGCCCGTCAAATGCTACCATTCAAAACCTGAAAATCAAATTAGGCTGTGTGGATCAGACCAATTTCTCCGGAAACGCCTTTTTTCAAAACCTGACAACCGTACTCGACAGACCGACCTATACCATTGCAGAAGGCGGTACGAGTTCAGTCGTGTATTTTGATGTAGATAAAGTTTTTATGTATCAGGCAGGTAAAAGTCTGGTCGTGGAAATCAGCTACACCAGTGCATCGGCCAATATTCTGATGCGGTACAGCAACGCTTCAAAACGGATTAATGGATCGCTGGCAAGCCAAACAGGCTCAATAGATACCGACTGGCTGGATTTTGGTTTTGATCCGGAATTTGTGACCACCATTTCGCCTCCAAACGATCTGTGCACCAATGCAAAAACCCTTTCCCTCACCAACGATTGCCAGCCTTTGACCAACACCACGGTTTGGGCCGACCAAACCCTGCCACCTGCCTTCTGCGGCGGTTTTCCTTCCTCTACCGCCAACGATGTGTACTACAAATTTACCGCATCAACGGCCAGTGATTCCATTCTGGTAACCGGACTTGGCGGTTTCGATCCGGTGGTCCAATTGTTTTCAGGACCTTGCGGAAACCTGAGCCCGCTGTTGTGCTCCTATACACCCGGAAATGCCCAACCCGAGAAAATTGCCCCAGGCAATCTGGTTCCCGGACAAACCTATTTCGTTCGGGTATATGGCTTTAATGGGATAGATGGCAGTTTCACCATTTGCGGCCGCTCCGCCAATCCTGCCGCTCCCGCAAACGACCTGTGCGCCAATGCAGCCAACCTCCCCGTAAGTACGGTTTGTGCCTCGGTAGAAGGTTCTACGGCCGGCGCCACCCAGGAACTGGCACCCATTCCTTGTTTTGGAAATACCAGCAGCTCGGCAAATGAGGTCTGGTATAAGTTCACCGCAGTAAATGCCTTCGATTCCATTGCCGTTACCAGTGGAGGATTCCTCAATCCCGTGGTGGAACTATACTCCGGTTCCTGCGGAAATCTGAACACCATTTCCTGTTCCGATCAACCCACCAATCCACTTGCCCGGGAACGGGTGTTTACCGGAAGTCTGAGTCCCGGTCAGACCTATTACCTGCGTGTGTATGGATTCAACAACAGCACCGGAACCTTTTCGCTCTGCGCAAAAACACCACCCTCCAATCCACCGGCCAATGATGAGTCCTGCACGGCTGTTGCCCTGACTTCTTTGGCACAATGCCAGCCACAATTGTTTAGTACCGTCGGCGCCACAGAATCGCTTTCGCCCAACAGTTGCCAGCCCGGAGGCTTGTCATCGTCGGCAGCAGATGTATGGTTCAAATTCCCATACACGTTCGACCCCGATACCATCATTGTTGAACCCATCGGCGATTTCGATCCGGTCATTGAAACCTACAGTATGTTTGTGAACTGTGCTCAGATCGACCAGGAAACATG
>JBIPNA010000377.1:0-3525 GCA_044375665.1 Catalimonadaceae bacterium | reverse complement strand
CCTGCTGGGCATTCAGGTTGATGTTCATATTGACTTTGGCGGTGTTGTAGCCATATCCGAGGCCAATGGACTGGGAAGGATTCTCGGTCACAAAGGCATTGGACAACTGGGGATTGAGTACATCTGCATTGCCTGTAAGCGGATTGCGGCTATAGGTGAGCCGGTCGGAAGCGGTGTAGGAATAATTGTAGGCATAGTTAACGTTAAGCAAACCTTTTTGGGACAGGGGCTCGGTATACTCCAGTTTGTTTTGCCAGCTCCAGCCGTTTTTGTCGATATCGGTTTTTTGCAACAAAGTGTCGGTTGACAGATTTCCCTGCAAAATCTGATTTTCAGAATTTTGGTTGAGGTAGCCGTTGCTTCCATTATGGCCCAGGTTGGTGGTAAGCGAAATGGTGCGGCCTTTTTTGTTGAATTTGTGGCGAAGCAGGAACTCGTTGTTGAGGTTGTAGGTGGATTGGGCTGCCGTATTGTCGTTGTCGGTGGAGTTCACCTTGCGCTCCAACAATTCGTTAAAGCCCAGGGTATTGCTGGTTCTCTTTACATCCTGATAGGTAAATCTGGGGGTGTATAAAAGAGAATTGGCCGAGTCGAATTTGATTTCCATCCGCATCGAAAACCGGTGGTTGAGGTTGTCGGTTCGGGTATCGCTTGTTTCGGAATAGGCCTGGCCTGAATCCTGCGCCAGCACAAAGGTCCGGAAGGTATTTTGCAGAACCCGGTTTGAACTTTGGTTGAAGAAGTAATTGGCCGAGACTTCTGTTTTTTTGCCCCAGTTGTCGGAATAATTGAAGCCCAGTGCCCGGGTATCTACAATGCCTTTTTTTCCGGCCACAAAAAAATCCTGTACAGGCGAATTGAATCCCCCGCGGCCGCCTCCTGCGCCACCCATCATCATGCCCATTCCTCCGCCACCGCGCCGGCCTCCGCCACCACCGCCGGAAGAAGACATGACCCCTGCCAGATCGGCCATGGAAAAGTTTTGCTCGTTTATGTTGTTGGCTTGTCCGAGCAAGGTCAGCCGGCGGTTGCCCTGGAAGCGGTTGAGGGTAAAACCGGCCTTGTATCGGTCGTCGGTGCCACCTCCTGCAAAGGCACGTCCAAAATTGCCGTTTCGCATGCCGGCTTTGGTGATGATGTTGAGGGTTTTGGTGGTGTTGCCGTCGTTGAATCCTGTGAACCGGGATTGGTCGCTCATCTGGTCAAAAACCTGAATTTTGTCGATCACTTCGGCGGGAAGGTTTTTGAGGGCGGTGTTTGGGTCGTCGCCAAAAAATGGTTTGTTGTCAACCAGCACCCGTCGCACTTCCTCGCCCTGCACATTTACTTTGCCGTCCTGCACTTGCACACCTGGCATTTTGGTGAGCAGGTCTTCGGCACTGGCATCGGTATTGGTTTTAAATCCGCTGGCATTAAACTGGGTGGTGTCGCCCATTTGCCTGACCGGAGGAGTCCGACCTTCCACTTTTACTGCTTTCAGATTTAGGGCCGATTCTTCCAAAGCAACATCACCAAGATTTGTTGGGCCGAGTGGTAAAAATATTTGCTGAAAATAAGGTGCATAACCCAGGAACTGGACCTTCAGGAGATATAGTGCGCTTGTCAGATCTTCCAAAACAACTTCCCCTGACGCATTTCCGCTGGCCCCTTTTATGACTGTGGAGTCGCGGGGATGAAGCAAGGCAGCTGCAGCGCCCGGAAGGGCCTGATTGTTTCCTTTATGCAAAACCCGAAGGCGCAGGCTTGCCTTGTCCTGAGCGAAGGTTTTAAGAGTTAGGACCGCTGAAAAAAGAATAAAGAAGACAAAAAAAACGGCGTTTCGGACTGTGGTGAGTTGGACGATCATGTGCTGCAAAACTGGTAAAAATATGGCAAAACCTTTCAGAAGCCGGGGATGATGCGGCCACCAGCCCAAGGTTTAACAACAACTTTGTTCCCCCGAATTGTTTTGATCCGGTCCCGATTGGGCACCATCTCTTTTCAGGATGCGTAGAAAGGAGGTTGTCTCCAAAGATTTTGGTGCTTCCTGTTTTTGGGAATTTCAAGTCCTTTATTAACTCGAAAAAACCATGTTCAGCAGCAAAACCCAGGAATTGGTTACCCATTTCAGGCGGCCTTAACTTTTGTTTCAGAGGTAGACCGTAAAAGGCCTGGAGTTTTTGATATTGACTTCATGGAAGGCCCGTTAAAGGTATTTTGTCGTGTCCTGATTTTTGGGGAGTGCTTACATCCTTTTTCAGAATCACGGATTTTTTTGGATTATTGGATTTCGTAGATTTCAGGTTTCGATTAAATGGAAGAGTTGAAGCACAAGGACATAACCGAAAAAATAATTGGCGCTTCGTTTGAAGTTCATAAATTTTTAGGAAATGGATTTCAGGAGGTGATTTATCAGAGAGCCTTAGCTTATGAAATGAGGAAATACAACCTCAATTTCGTTAGGGAAATTGAACAGAATATCTATTACAAAGATTTGCTGGAGCCCATTGGGACCCGCCGGGCAGATTTCGTTGTGGAAGGCAAAGTACTTGTGGAGTTGAAAGCACATAAAGAATTGGAAGACGTTCACCTTGCCCAGGTCCTCAATTACTTAAAAGCCTACCGTTTGGAAATAGGCCTACTTATCAATTTCGGAGCCAAAAGCCTGGAATACAAACGACTTATTTTATCCAGGCCAATCCAGGTTGAAAAACCTTAAAATATTCTAAGGTCAACAAATGCAAAATGATCGGAATCACGGATTTTTGGGATTAGGGGATTTCGCGGAATTGGGGATGTTAGCCAAATACGGAAAGCATCAAAAGCAAAATATTCAGCACAATCTCTTCGTCTTTTCAGGCAACGATTCAGGGAAAATAATCCGCGAAATCAAATCATCCGCTCAATCTGTGATTCAGACGAAAGCCCGCCGCCAAATCCGGACCAGTGGCAGGATGTAAATTACCGGTCTGGCATATCCTGATTTTGGGAGAGTACTTCAATCCATTTTCTGAATCACGGATTTTTGGGATTAGGGGATTTCGCAGAATTGGGTTTGCAAGCCAAATTCGAATGCCATCAAACCCCAAAAAAACCCAGACCAATCCCACAATTTTTTCAACCAGCGTTTCCGAAAAAATAATCCGTGAAATCCAACCATCTGCTTAATCCGTGATTCAGATGAAAATACGCCGACAAAGCATTAACTAAATTATGTCATTTTAACCTCCGTTAAGGGGATGAAAATGCACCCTCTGCACAACCTTGTTCTCGTCGATGGGGGGAATTTGGTATTGCTATGTTTGGGCGAGAAATCCCTTTTCCTTTTTCAAGTTGAGGGGCAGAAGTAGGGTCACACGATTTTTCCCGAGGACCAGGAAGTTAACAGGACTTAGGAATGTTCTGGAATTTTAATTTTTTTCTGGAGTAGCAAAGATCCTTACCCCATTTCCTGATGATCAATCCCCATCCTGGCTGATTTCCCAGAATGCCTGGTCGTTGAGCGCCACACGGCCTTCCCGGTAAAGGGCTCCAAGTGCTTTCTTG
>JBIPNA010000375.1:0-3530 GCA_044375665.1 Catalimonadaceae bacterium | reverse complement strand
AAAGAAAGCCGTTTTGAGATGATCCCGCGGGTTTGTGGTCTGGTAAATGATAGGACGCCAGAGGCAAAGTGATGGCATTTCCTGTCCCATAAACCCAAGTAGCAGAAACCGACAGCCCTTCCCTTATTTTGTACATCCCTACCACAGATACGTCATGCCTTCGGTCATACCGGGCAAAAAAAGGTTTCCCCCCATTCAGATCTGGAAATTGGAGGGTTGTCCAGCTCAAGGTATAACCAAGCCATCCGGTAAACTTCCCAACATGACGCTGAATCAGAGCCTCCATTCCAAAACTTTTTCCCTTTCCACGGACAATCTGATTTTCCCAGCTGTATTTTTTTCCCCCTGTACTTGCGGCATCCAACTCCAGAAAACTTGCCCCCTCTTTATATTGAATGATTTGATGCATTTGCTTGAAATACCCTTCCAGGGAGACGGTCAGGTCATATTTCGCCAGGTCCCGTGCCATGCCGAATGCAACTTGTTGAGACCGTTGCGGACTGACCTTGGGGCTGGAAGGAATCCATAAGTCGGTCGGTAAACCAATCCCGGTATTGGAGAGCAAGTGGATAAACTGGTTCATGTCGGCAAAGGAGGCTTTCAGGGAAAGGTCGTCCCGGATTTTAAACCGTCCCGATATTCTGGGCTCCAGCCGGAAACGGTTTTTCCCCTCGGTCAGGAAAGAGGTTTGCCTCAATCCCACATTCAGGGAGGTTCGGTTTGAGATCTTAATCAAATCTTCCAGGTACAGCCCCGACTCATAACTGATGTATCGGGTGGCTTCTTTTCGGTTTTCGTTAAGGTCTGTGTCTTTCAGGACAAAAGCAGAAGGAGTGAAATTATGGCGGATGGTTTGCAGTCCAAATTTGAATTGGTGTATTTCGGAGTAGAAATAGTCGAAATCTGCTTTTAAACTAAAATCTTCTATTCCGGAGTAGTACGACAAGTTGAATTCAGACCCCGGGCGGATGGTTTTGTTGTAAATATTAAACCGGTATCGGCTGTAGATCAGGGAAAGATTCGCAAACAATTTCGGGTGAATCACATGATTCCATCGGAAAGTTCCTGTGGCATTGCCCCAATACAAACCGGCTTCGTCCTTTTCCCCAAAAGCGGGCTGCGACTGCCGGAAGCCAAACAAATCTCTCCCAAAGTAGCCACTTAAATACACTTTGTCCCGATCGGAAAAGCTATGGTTTAGCTTTACATTCAAGTCATAAAGAAAAAACCTGGCCTTGCTGTCAGAAGGTTGAAACGGGGCTGATAGGATATCCAGGTAGGACCGTCTTCCGGAAACGAGAAATGAAGACTTGTTTTTCCAAATGGGTCCTTCAATGGTCAACCTCGAGGCAATCAGGCCCACGCTGCCTTCGCCTTTCCATTTTTGCTGGTTTCCTTCTTTCATGCGCATTTCTAAAACGCTTGAAAGTCGGCCACCAAATCGGGCTGGAAAACCTCCCTTGGTTAACTCAATGGTTTTCAGGGCATCTCCGTTGAAAAGGGAAAAAAAACCAAACAAGTGGAAGGCATTGTACACTGGAGCATCGTCCAATAAAATGAGATTTTGATCAGGCCCTCCCCCCCGAACATACAAACCGGCCGATCCTTCTGAACCCTTTTGAACACCCGGAAGCAATTGCAAAACTTTAACTACGTCTTTCTCACCAAGCAGTGCAGGTATTGCTTTTACCGCCGAAGGTTTTATAGAAAGCAGACTCATCTGGACCTGATCTACCGTATTGGGCATGGTATCCACCTGGCCAACGATGGTGATTTCGTCCAGATTTTTCCCTGGTTTGAGATGAATGGTTTCTGCGGTTTGAAGGCCGGGTTGGATATGGCGGACCTCCATGGAATACCCCACATACCGAATCCAGATCGTGCAGGTGTCCGATGGAATTTGGAGGGCAAAATATCCAAAACCGTTCGTTACTGTGCCCATTTTTAAATAGGGAGCATATACGGAAGCACCCACCAAAGCTTCATTGGACCCTGCTTCTAAAACATATCCGCTAAACGTTCTTTTTGTTGGATCTTGACCCCAAGCCGACAAACTCAAAATACAAGCCAATATCCAGCCGGGTACCAGGGACGATAAGGAGGTTTTTTGCATAGATTAAAGCCGGCCGAAATTAAAGGGCGCCTGAAGAATTAATTTTTTTGTGGTATAAAGGGGATAAACGGCGGGATAAACGGGCGATTAATACTAAAATTTCAATGAACAATTGAAAAGGTCCTGCCAGAGAAATTCTTGACAAGCATTCCGGATTGGCCGTGAAAATCATTTGCTTTGCAGTCCGAAATTTTGAACAACTATGATTGCAAAGACACTCTCCGAACTCCAGCAGCTTGCATTCCAAATCCGCAGGGATATCCTCAGGATGGTGCATGCCTGCCAGTCCGGCCACCCAGGCGGTTCTCTGGGATGTGTGGAATACTTCATTTCGCTTTACGGGAAGCATCTGAACCACAATCCCCGCTTTGAAATGGATGGTCGGGGAGAAGACTTGTTCTTTCTCAGCAACGGACACATTTCTCCGGTCTGGTACAGCACACTTGCCCGTTTCGGTTATTTTGAGATTTCGGAACTTTCAACATTCAGAAAGTTGAACAGCAGATTACAGGGGCACCCAGCTACAGAAGAACATCTTCCGGGTATTCGGGTGGCATCCGGTTCCCTGGGGCAGGGGCTTTCGGTTGCGGTTGGTGCAGCAATGACAAAAAAACTGAATCAGGATCCGTCCACGGTTTTTGTGCTCATGGGAGATGGGGAACAACAGGAAGGTCAGGTTTGGGAAGCGGCCATGTTTGCTCCGCATAATAAGATTGACAACCTGATTGCCACAATCGACTACAATGGTCAGCAAATTGATGGTCCGGTAGATCAGATTTTGAGTTTGTTAAGTTTGAAAGCCAAGTATGAAGCTTTCGGCTGGCTGGTCATTGAAGAACCCGAAGGCAATAACCTGGAAGCACTTGACGCAAGCATTACCAGGGCAAAATCTTTGCTGGGGCAGGGAAGGCCTGTCATGATTCTGATGCGCACGGAAATGGGCTATGGTGTTGATTTTATGATGCATAGCCACAAATGGCATGGTGTTGCACCCAATGATGATCAACTGGAACTTGCCCTCGCCCAGCTGCCAAGTGTTCATGCCGATTATTAACAGGCTTTTGGCCCTGAGATCGGGTTTCATTATCTTTTTGTTGTGTATTTTGGTCTATGTCCCTTTTCTTTTGGAGGCAAAATTTGGACCAGGTCGACCAAAGAAACTCCCATTTGGATGCTGGATGCGCAGCCAGGAGGAAGAAAAACCTTCCCACCAACCCTTTCAGATTTATCGGTCATGTGCATTTTCATTTCCACCTGCCAGAGGCCGGTCTGGGATAATTCTTGAGAAAAGCGGTAAAATAGCTTTCATCAAACCCTCACCTTTGGATGGTCGGGATACCTTGTGGGGAAATTGGGAACAGGTTCAACCTAAAACTCTTTTAATCCAGTTTCCCGGCAAGGACCCGCAATCTTTGAA
>JBIPNA010000374.1:0-3540 GCA_044375665.1 Catalimonadaceae bacterium | reverse complement strand
TCTTGCGGGCCGTTCGGCAACATCAAATCAGATGGCAAAACCTCTTCCAACTAAAATATGGCTCTCCTCGCCCCACATGAGCGGAAGGGAAGCCGAATACGTCAGTGATGCCTTTGCAACCAACTGGATCGCTCCGCTGGGACCCCATGTGGATGGTTTTGAAAGGCAGATTCAGGATTACCTTGGCATTGGCCATGCCGCAGCATTGAGTTCCGGCACATCGGCCTTGCATCTGGCCCTGATCATTGCCGGTATTGGTCCGGAAGATTTGGTTTTGTGTTCCTCGTTTACCTTTTCGGCTTCGGCCAATCCCATTGTCTATCAGGGCGCAACGCCGGTTTTCATCGATTCGGAACCCGATACATGGAACATGGATCCCGATTTGTGTGAGGCAGCCATTCAGAGCTTATCGGCCAATGGAAAAATGCCCCGGGCCATGATCCTGGTGCATTTGTATGGCATGCCCGCCAAAATGGAACGGTTTCAGCAAATCGCACAGAAATACAACATCCTCATCATTGAAGATGCCGCCGAGGCACTCGGAAGTCACTTCAAGGGACAGATGATGGGCACCTTTGGCAAAATGGGCATCCTGTCGTTCAACGGAAACAAGATCATCACCACGTCGGGCGGCGGGGCACTTGTTTCAAATCAGGCCGAATGGATTCAGAAAGCCCGGTTTTTGTCCACCCAGGCAAGGGATCCTGCGCCCCATTACCAACATTCCCAGATTGGCTACAATTACCGGCTGAGCAATGTGCTGGCAGGCATCGGCCGGGGACAGATGGAAGTTTTGCCCGACCGCATTGTGGGCAGGAGGGCAAATTTCAGTTACTACCACAAAGCCCTGGGCGATTTGCAGGGAATCCTGTTTCATGAAGAGCCGGATGGCAATTACTTCTCCAACCGCTGGCTTACCTGTATTCTGGTGGATCCCGCCAGGACTGATGGCATTACTCGCGAAGACATCCGCCTGGCCCTGGAGAAAGAAAACATTGAATCCCGACCGCTTTGGAAGCCGATGCACCTGCAGCCTGTTTTTAAGGAATACCCCTGTTGGGTGAATGGAGTTTCAGAGCGCCTTTTTGATCTGGGATTGTGTTTGCCATCGGGAAGCAACCTTTCGGCTGCCGATCTGCAGCGGGTTGTTTTTGTGATCCGAAACCTTTGGCAGCGGTAAAGCGGGTTTCAGTCTTTCGCTTCTCTGTTGCTGAGGCAAACATTCCTGCTTTGAAAACAAGCATTTCATGCATTTCTGACTTTATTTCGCCCCATGAAAACCCCTGAAATCGGAATTCTTGGCGGCGGACAATTGGGATTGATGATGGCCCAGGCAGCAACAAACTGGCATTTGGAACCCCTTTTTCTGGATCCGGAAACCAAACCTGCTGTTTTTCCCTACGGTCTCTGCCAAAAGGGATCTTTCAGAGATTATTCTACTGTTTTAGAGTTTGGCCGACAATTCGGTTTGGTTTCTTTTGAAATAGAAGACGTCAATACCCAGGCCTTGTTTCAACTGGAAAGCGAAGGAATCCGGGTTTTTCCGCAGACCCGTGTTTTGGAAATAATCCGCAACAAGGGACGGCAAAAGGCCTTTCTCCAAGAAAATGGTTTCCCAACGGCTCCCTGGAAGGATTACAGATCCGGTATGCCGGCAGATCCTGATTTTTTTCCTTCGTTCTGGAAGCAGGAAGAAGGAGGTTATGATGGAAAGGGGGTGCGAAAAATCAAGAACCAGAGCGATCTGGCATCCCTTCCCGATTTGCCGGGCTTTCTGGAAAAGGCCGTTTCGATTGAAAAAGAACTGGCCATTCTGGTTGCCCGGAGCGAAACAGGAGAGGTGCGGACATTCCCTTTGGTAGAAATGGTATTTCACCCGACGGCCCATTTGGTAGAATACCTCCAAACCCCGGCCATTGTGGATGCCGAAATTGAAAGCATCTGCAGCGACATCGCTACAGCGCTTATTAAAAAGCTTGAAATGACCGGATTGCTTGCAGTTGAGTTTTTTCTGGATGTAAACGGAAAAGTGCTTGTGAATGAGCTGGCTCCCAGGCCCCACAATTCCGGCCACCACACCATCGAGACCCATGCCACGTCTCAGTTTGAGCAATACTGGCGGGCCATCCTTGGATTACCACTGGGCGAAACAAGGCCGGTTTATGCCTGGTCGGCCATGCTGAACCTGGTGGGAGAACCAGATTATACCGGACCACCAGTTTATGAAGGGCTGGAAAAAGTGCTGGACATGGATCGGGTTTGGGTACACCTTTACGGAAAGGCAGAAACGAGGCCATTTCGAAAAATGGGCCACATAACCCTGGCTGCCGATTCTTTGGCAGACTTAAAGCAAAAGGTTTCCTTTGTACAAAATCAATTAAAGGTCATCGCATGACAGGAGACGTACAAGTAGCAATCATCATGGGCAGTTTGTCCGATTTGGAAATTATGGAACAGGCTGCCGAAACCCTCCAGGGTTTTGGAATAAAATACGAAATCACAGTTGTATCTGCGCATCGAACCCCAAAACGAATGTTTGATTTTGCCAGTTCTGCCTCAGACCGTGGCATTAAGGTAATTATTGCCGGTGCAGGAGGAGCGGCCCATTTGCCAGGCATGGTGGCCTCATTGACAAGTCTTCCGGTGATTGGAGTGCC
Source organism: Catalimonadaceae bacterium (assembly GCA_044375665.1). Classification (GTDB taxonomy): domain Bacteria; phylum Bacteroidota; class Bacteroidia; order Cytophagales; family Flexibacteraceae; genus CAMDMI01. The sequence goes on along the minus strand of JBIPNA010000374.1, from coordinate 883 downwards.
CATCCGATCCAAAAATTCGATCGACGGCTGGGATTCTATCTTATCCATTTTGCAAATGCCTTCCGGAGTCCCGGTCGCCACGGTGGCCCTGGACAATTCCAGCAATGCGGCCATCCTGGCTGCCCAGATCCTGGCCCTTTCCGAACCCCTTGTTGCGGCCAAGCTGAAGCAACACAAAGAAAGCCTTCGCCTCAAGGTAGAAGAAAGCATCCAGAAGATGCAGAACAAAGACTACATGAACGATTAGGAGATTGGTTTTCCCAGGCCAGGAGTTGAAAATCCTTTGCCAGGTTCGGGTCCCCGCTGTTTCAGGTTTTTAACCTGGAACTCTTATCGTAGGATTTGCAATCCGCAACACACTTTCAATATTTAAAATACAGCCAGTTCCAAAAGCCTCCGCTGTTTCAGGATTTTAATGGGCTGTCCGTGATATTGGGCTGTCCGGGATGTTCCGAAGGGCATCCCGGATGGGTGATAAAGCGGATTTGTAATCCGCCAACCCACGGTTCACGACCCAAGCACCACTTCCAAAGGTCCTTTTTGATCTTGGGCTGTCCGGGATGTTCCGAAGGGCATCCCGGATGTGTGATACTGCGGATTTGTAATCCGCCAACCCGCGGTTCACAACCAAAGCAACACTTCCAAAGGCCCCTTTCTGATTCCAAAAAGATCGCTGCAGCTGCTTATCAAATATTAGGCTGTCATCGATGCCCTTCGGAACATCAGGTCAGCTGATTTTAATTATGAACCGGGTCTTGCGGATTGCAAATCCTACGATAGGGGTTCGATATTGCAAATATCGAACAGCAGATTGTTTGGATGATGCGCAAACGCAGTTTCTTTGGAAACAGCCGATTGGCGGATTATAAGTCTGCATTATTAT
>JBIPNA010000059.1:0-13448 GCA_044375665.1 Catalimonadaceae bacterium | reverse complement strand
TTCCTGACCTAAAACAGATTGAAGCGGATAGCCAATCGTAAAGATGGATGCACCTACATTGTAAGCGGGATTAAGTTTCCATGCATATCCTATTTTGGTGAATGGTTTGAACCTTTCGTCTGTAATTTTCAGAATGGCAAGGTCATTGTCCTTGTCTTCCACAAGCTTAGTGGCTTTATAAGTTTTAGGAATGCCATTTTCGAGGATTTGTATGTCCATGGTTTTGGCATCATCCACAACATGGTGGTTGGTAACAACATGGCCTTCTTTGCTTATGATAAATCCTGTGCCCGTTGATTTGTACTTCCCTTCATCTTCAGGTGCGACGGGTGAATCAGGACCCTTGGCATCAACATTGAATTCCTTTAATTCCAGACTTCTGACTTTAATAGTTCCCTTATTACTCAGGCCCGGACCAAATCCGCTTCCAAACAAGGTTATTTTGCCCGAGGTAAATTGAATTTCACCGTTCAGAGAATAAAATGTTTTCTCAGAGGTGCCAAAAACTTTCAAATTTATTTCCTGCGGTTTGCTGAAAAGTTTGCTTGAAAAAAAACCATTTGCTCTTTTCGTTGTAACTCCTTCAAAAACTTCACCTATATGAAGGTACTGGCCGTCAATTAAATAATAGTGATAATTCTGCCAGTCTTTAAATCCAAATATCAGTCCGTGCTTTCCCTTCGGCTGGGTTTTTGGATCGTTTTCCAATTTTATTTCATAAGAGTATTCATTGCTTTCGTTGTCTACTCTGATGAATCTTGTTGTCCCTATTTTATTTAATGAAGTCAATTCAAAAAGACCATTTTTAATTTCAGCCTTTGAATTTTTGCTGGAGTATAAATCCCAGTCATTCGAGTTGTTCTCAAATTCTTCTTCGAAAACCAGTTTGGCATTGCCCTTTTCGTCGAAGTCCTGATACTTTCTATTTTTCAGTTTTCCTTTTTCCCACTCAAAGATTTTCCAGATTTTCCCCGATTCGAAATACAGTGTTGTTTTTCCTGTTTCAATCCCGGCATCATCGAATGTTCTGACTGCCTTTTTTGATCCGTTTTTGTAATACCAGGTGCAGGTTCCTTTGTATTTGTTTTTGTTTTCATCCGTAGGATGGACATCTGAAATTACGCCTTCGAAAGCAATGTTTCCATTGGGGTACTTTGAAATATACCCATTTGGCACATCCGGCTTTTTCTCGCGAAAATAATATGCATTTGCCTTTGAAGTGGATTTGCCACTTTGGTCAAAGTATTGTGCATCAGAGGATTGGCTGAAAACCTGCAGTTGGTGGAAGACCAATAGAAACAGGTAGGGAATTAGTTGTTTCATTGACGTTTGGCCCGCAAAGTTGTTGCCTGAATATGAAATAAAAAAATTGGGTTCCGTAATTCTTACTTTAAATCAGAATTTGGGCATTCGTTTTGTTTCACCGTTTTTTGCAGCCATGTGTGTTATTAACCAAAACATTATGGTCAGCAGGAGTTTTCATTTTTTATCCATTTCCTGCATTTTGCTATTATTCTTTGGTTGCGTTGAGGAGACAAGCAAACCAAGAAAAACAGATGTTCTAGGCTCGGGATTTCCGTTGACAACAAACCGGACCTGGATTTATGCTCAAACAATAGATAGGGGAAATTCTTCCGGACCAATTAGTACCGAGAATTCCCAACTTGAAGTGAAAGTAATAGGCGATAAGGTTGTTAACAATTTGGATTGCAAAGAGATTCGTTTTGTTCGTATTCAAAGTGGTATTCGGACCTACCAGTTTACAGGTTTTTATTCGACCGCGGACCGTTCCTTGAAGCTTGTTGGGGTTTCTACCGGAAAAGTGAAGTCCGAAAACCAACTCCGGGATATTTTTGATGTTGGGTATGCCACCGGCTTGCTTGGAATTGGACCAAGTCAATCACAAGATGGATCCAAAGTTGATTCAATTTTTATTTACAATGTACCGGTATTTTTGATAAGAGACGAAGTTTTAGATCAAACATTTTGGATTCAGGAGGAATTTTTGGAATTTATTTCTGCTTATGAGACAGAAATGCTGCGTGGTAAGAGTTGGGCACTTAAATCCAGATTTGAAAGACATCCCATCGGCAATTTTTATGTCCGAAATTTAGTATCCATGAGAGTTCGTTCTGGTTATTCTTATGCACTCTCTGATTACTCTGAAAACTGGAGTAGCGGTCAGGATGGACTATTTACATACTATAGTGGAGGTTTATTGTACTCCGAAAGTCGTATTGAGCGGGAAGTTTCGTTTTCTGATACGTATACCAATACGAAACTGAACCTGATCCGGGTAGAAAACTAGCCTGGTTATGGGGTCTTCCTCTGAATCCTTCGAAACTTATTCGCTGGGTCGCTGTATCATCCGAAACTGGGGTCCTTTAGGTCCATGGGTAAAAAACCGCTGATTTTTTTCTCTCAGGCATGAGCTTAAACATCCCTGGAAGAGATCGGTTGGAAGCAGTCGTCTTTTAATTTATTTTCAGGGCCTGTGCCTGAAGTACGACCCGATCCAATCCGTTTAAATCCTGACCTCCGGCTGTTGCAAAGAATGCTTGTCCACCTCCGCCACCTTTAATTTCTTTTGCCAGATCTCTTGCGATCTGGCTTGCATTCAGGTTCTTGCCGGCAACCAGTTCGTCCGAAATCATAACCGCAATTTGGGGCTTCCCTTCCACATTGGCAGCCAGAACCATAAACAGGTTGGGAATTTCTTCACGGGTTTCAAAGCACAATTGCCTTAGGGTTTCAGCCTGACCAACCTCTATTCTGGCAGCAATTCTCGAAATTCCATTTTCGGTTTTGATCCCTGCAATCAGGTTTCTTTTTATTTGGTTTTTGCGATCATTTTCAGCCTGCTCCACCTTTTTCAAAAGCGATTCCCGCTCTGCGAGCAGGTTGGTTACCGACTTTACAATATCTTTTGGATGGTTTAGATTTTCCGCAATCTGGTTGAGTGTTCTTAACTTTTCCTCTACGAATGCCTGTGCACCCTGACCTGTCAAAGCCTCAATCCGGCGAACACCGGCAGCCACAGAACTTTCTGAAACTAACTTAAACCAACCGATTTCTCCTGTGTTGGTAACATGGGTTCCACCACACAATTCCTTAGAATATGTTTTATCGAAAACAATAACCCGGACAAAGTCGCCATATTTATCTCCAAACAAAGCAGTGGCACCCATTTCTCTGGCCGTTTCCAAAGGGACACCACGTAATTCTTCCAGGTCGATACCTTCCCGGATTTTCTCATTTACCCGGTGTTCTATTCTTTCGATTTCTTCATCCGTCACTTTTGTAAAATGCGAAAAGTCGAAACGCAATTGGTCGGGCGCAACCAGAGACCCCTTTTGGGCGATATGATTGCCAAGGGTTTCCCGGAGCGCAGAATGAAGAAGATGGGTAGCGGAGTGGTTGGAGGATGTTTTTTTTCTGGCCTGGGCATTTACAACCGCTTTGACCTGAAAAGCCTGCTTAATAAAGTTTTCGAATTCAGGTTTAAAGGGACAAACAAGTAAAATCAGTTCATTTTCCTTTTTCGTATCCAATACGGGTATGGTTATAACCGATTTCCCGGCTTCATCCAGAATATAGAGCGAGCCAATATCACCTGCCTGCCCACCGCTTTCTCCGTAAAATGGACAATGTTCGAGGACAATTTGTAAGATGGAATCTTTTCCGGCAGTTTGTTTTCTGTATTTAAGGATGGAAGTTTCAGTTTCCAGTACGTCGTAGCCAACAAAATGCGCATCGGCATGGTCTTCAAGTATATGCCAATCGGAAGTAGCCACCTCACTGGCCTTGCGGGATCGTTCTTTCTGAGCCTGCATCTCCGTTTCAAAACCTTTTTCATCCAGCATAAATCCAGATTCTCTTGCAATAAGGGCGGTCAGATCTGGTGGAAAACCAAAGGTATCGTACAATTCAAAAGCCTGAGAACCACTCAGTACAGCCTCATTTCGCGTTTTTGCCTGAGACATAAGTTGGGCAATTCTTCTTTCGCCGTTTTCCAATGTCCTTAGAAAGGAAGCCTCTTCCTCTTCAATTACTCTGGATACAAATGCTTTTTGCGCATCCAGTTCAGGGAAAACTTCCTGAAACTGGTCCGCCAGCTGAGGAACAAACCGGTGTATAAAAGGTTGTTTCTGATCAAGATATCTGAAATAGTAACGAATGGCCCGCCTTAAAATCCGCCTGATTACATAGCCAGCTTTCACATTGCTGGGAAGTTGTCCGTCGGAAATGGCAAAACTGATAGCACGGATATGATCTGCAAGTACCCTCAATGCAACGTCAACCTGGGGGTCTTTTCCGTATTGGGTTCCACTGGCCTGTGCCATTGCCTGGATAATGGGCATGAACACATCTGTGTCATAGTTACTTTGTTTTCCCTGAATAACCCTGACAAGGCGTTCGAAGCCCATTCCTGTATCTACATGGGTTTCGGGCAGTTGTTCAAGACTGCCATCCACTTTTCTGTTGTATTGAATGAAAACATTGTTCCATATTTCAATCACCTGGGGATGGTCTTTATTGACCAGGTCTTTCCCAGGTGTGGTTTTTCTTTCTGAATCCGGCCTGCAGTCGACGTGGATTTCGGTGCAAGGTCCGCAAGGCCCTGTATCACCCATTTCCCAGAAGTTGTCTTTTTTGTTTCCGAAAACGATTCGGTCTTCTGCCACAATTTTCTTCCATTCTGCCAATGCAATAGAAGAAGGAGGAAGGTTTTCTTTTCTGTCCCCTTCAAAAACAGTGACATAGAGCCTGTCTTTGGGGATTTTGTAAACTTCCGTCAACAGTTCCCAACTCCATGCAATAGCTTCCTTCTTAAAATAATCTCCAAAAGACCAGTTCCCCAGCATTTCGAACATGGTGTGGTGATAGGTATCGTGTCCTACTTCCTCCAGATCATTGTGTTTTCCAGAAACCCGGAGACACTTTTGTGTATCAGCAATTCTCCTGTTTACGGGAACCCGGTTTCCCAGGAAATAATCTTTAAACTGATTCATCCCCGCATTTGTAAACATGAGCGTGGGATCGTTCTTAACAACCAGAGGTGCGGAAGGCACAATGGTGTGGCCTTTGGATTTAAAGAAATCGAGAAAAGTCTGACGGATTTCGGCTGCGGTCATGGAAAAAACAGATAAACGGGCAGCAAATCTATGGAAAATTGCCAGTCACCCATTTCAGGGTTTTTCGTTTTCAGTTTCCTGAACGGGTAAATTTCCCTTGGGAAGAATCCAGAAATTATTGAATCCTTCGCCAATGACAAGGTCAATGGCCTGGTTTTGGATCATTTCCAGAATGGCCAGGAAGTTGAAAACCACAGCAATTCGTTCAGGCATCTTCTCTACCAGTTCGGCAAACGAAAGCCTTTTCTTCTCCTCCAGGCTTTTGCGGATAAAATCTGTCTGGCTTTCAATCGTGTAAGGAAATTGTACCACAATGTGCCTGGGCTGCTGACCATTGATGTCAAAACGCTCCATTACCTTTTGAAAGACCCTGAGCAGTTTATATAAATCCAGAGATTCAAGTTCAGCCTCTTCCTCCCTGGTTTTGATGAACTGTTTTAATTCGGTTTCGATATTGCCCCGGCCATATCTTGCAAGACGAAGCGCTTCGTTTTCTGCGAGTTGTTTACTTGCTTCCTTAAACTTTTTGTATTCCAGCAGATGTTGAACCAACTCATTTCTCGGATCAATTTCTTCCCCTTTTTCATTGATTTCAGCTCTTGGAAGTAACATTCTTGCTTTTATCCGAATAAGCTGTGCTGCTACAACGATAAACTCGCTGGCTACATCCATATTCATTTCTTCCAGCTTATGGAGGTAGTTTTGAAAATCTGCAGTGACTTTGGCAATCGGAATATCGTAAATGTCCAGTTCATCGCGCTCAATAAAAAAAAGAAGAAGGTCGAAAGGGCCCTCAAAAAGCGGAAGATGGATCTCAAAAGACATGGAGGCAAAGATGGGAAACGGTTGTAAAAGTGGAGCATTCAAATTGTCGGATGAGCATGAAGTTTCCAATCAATGGGGTTATTAAGTTGAAATGGAATTTTCTTTACCATAACAACGTTGGATTTTGCCCTTGTAGAGCCCATGCATAGCCCTACCTTTGCAGACCTGAAATTATGATAGACAAATTAGACGGTATCCGCGACCGATTTAAAGAAGTGGGGGAGTGGCTCACCCAACCAGATGCGATGACCGACATGAAGCGGTTTTCCCAGTTGTCCAAAGAATACAAAGACCTCGAGAAAATAATGTCGGTGGCAGACCAATACCAAACTGTATTGGATGGCATAGCCGGAGCCAGGCATATTCTGGAAACCGAAAAAGATGAGGAATTCCGGGATATGGCAAAATCGGAACTCAATGAGCTTGAACCAGAGAAGGAGGTATTGGAAGCCCGCATTAAAGAAATGCTCATTCCAAAAGATCCAATGGATAGCAGGAACGTTATCCTTGAAATACGTGGGGGAACAGGCGGAGATGAGGCAGCCATATTTGCCGGCGATTTGTTTCGCATGTATCAGCGTTTTGCTGAAACCAGTGGCTGGAAACTCGAAGTCCTGGATTTTACAGAGGGGACTTCAGGTGGCTATAAAGAAATTTCTGCAGCCGTACAGGGTGAAGATGTTTATGGCAAAATGAAATTTGAATCTGGTGTACACCGGGTTCAAAGGGTTCCGGCTACTGAAACGCAGGGGAGGGTGCACACATCAGCAGCCACAGTGGCAGTTTTACCAGAAGCTGAAGAAGTGGATGTTGAAATTAATCCGGGAGATATCGAGCTTCAGACTTCGAGGTCTGGAGGAGCTGGTGGCCAGAATGTGAATAAAGTGGAAACCAAAGTTCAGCTGACGCATAAACCCACAGGAATTGTGGTGGTTTGCCAGGTGGAGCGGTCTCAACTGGCAAACCGTGAGCGGGCCATGCAGATGCTTCGAACCAAATTGTATGAGCTGGAATGGGAAAGGAAAAATGCAGAAGTTACGCAGGCCCGCCGAAGCATGGTGGCCACTGGTGATCGTTCTGAAAAAATCAGAACATATAACTACCCGCAGGGGAGGGTTACCGATCATAGAATAGGTTTGACAGTCTACAATTTACCCACTGTAATGGATGGTTCTATTGGTGAGTTTATTGAAGCCTTGAGAATTGCAGAAAATGCAGAGCGCCTCACTGAGGGGTCTGAGGCAGGTTGATTTCAATCATGAGGTATGAATTTTGAAATGACATCCGGACAGAAACCAACAGGTCCCAAAAACCTGATTTCAGGACTTTTGAGGTTGCTGATGCTTTTTTTGTTGCTCCATACTTTTTACGGATGTCAGAAAGAAAGTGAAAAAATCGACCCCAATCCAGGCCAGGGTCTTCGGTTTTCAGCCGATACCATTTATTTTGATACTGTATTTACTGGCCTGAAAACAGTGACCATAAGGGTCAGGGTTTATAACCCAAACGATAAGGCAGTTCGGATAAAGACTGTTTCTGTTCAGGGTGTCGAGGGTTTAAAGCCCTTCTCTTTTATCATTAACGGCCGAACAGGCCCATACAAAGTCGAAAATGTTGATCTTGAAGGAAAGGATTCTGCTTATGTGCTGGTTTCTGGCCAAATCAATCCAAAAAATCAGGATCTACCCTTTGTGGTAAAGGATTCCCTGGTTTTTGAATTGGAAGGCAGAAGTCAGAAACAGGATGTCAAAATTTTGGCTTACGGTCAGGATGCTTTGTATTTAAGGAATACCTCAATTTCTTCAAACACCACCTGGACGTCCAGCCGGCCAATTATTCTTTTGGATACTGTATCGATCAGACGTGGTTCTACACTCACCATTACCCCAGGGACCAGAATTTATGGCTACAATTCAGCTTTTTTGATTGTAAGAGGTAATCTTGAAGTAGAAGGCAGTCTTGAAAAACCAGTCATTTTCGAAGGAACCCGGAGGGAGAATTATTATAGTGATGTTCCGGGGCAATGGGGCGGAATTTTACTCATGGATGGCTCTTTTACCCAAATGAGCAGGACTGTTGTCAGGAATGCCTTCCGTGGAATCCAGGTAGGGGAGGTGGGGCCTTTTCCCCAGGGAATACTTGCACCTGCCGTTTTGCTGGTGCATCATACCCTCATTCATAATATGGTAGATTATGGAATTTTGGGGGTGAAAGGGGTGGCCAGCGTCCTCAATTGCCAGTTTGCCGATTGTGGAGAAAGTGGTTTCTCAGGTCTGCAGGGAGGAAGTTATGAGCTTTGGCACAATACTTTTGGGTTGAGCGGAAACAATCCATTCCGAAGAGAAGGCAAATATCAGCTGACCTTTTCCGACAATCTTCCGGACTCCAGGACCCAAACGACTTATGTGGGTGACCTGACCATTAAAGCTGTGAATAACGTGATTTATGGTTCTGAGGAAGATGAAATAGCCTTCGGACAAAGGGTGAATGGAGCGGGAACAAAAATCGATACCATATTTTTCCACAATCTTATCCGGAGCAGGCAGGCCTATTATTTTCGGAATACAGGCAGAACAAAGGGGAACCAGTCCATTTCCAACAGCTTCAGGTTTATTGCTCCCTTCAAGTATGACCTGGCTACTGATACTTTGGGCGAGTCCTCCTGGTTCGGTTCCGGACTGGCATTGGATACCATTACCTCTTTACATCCCTTTTTGCTGGATGGGGAAAACATTAGAAGTATATTGTCGCAGGATTTGCTTGGGAAAACCAGAAAAACAGATCCAGGTCAACACCCGGATGCTGGAGCATACATAAAGAGAAACCAAAAGAATTAATCGATCCACCATGAAAGAAAACCTATTGAAAATTGCCTTTTGTTGTTTGTTGGCTGCCGGCTTCAGTTCTTGTGTTAGCCAGTTGAAATACAACCGGGTCAGTCAGGAAGTATCGGGTTTGCGCAATGAGCGGGAGGAGGCGCTGAAGAAGTCCGAATCTGCCCGGGTGGATGTGCTTCGGCTCGAAAAGGAAAATAAGGCACTTGAGGAAGAGAACGCAAAGTTGAAACTGGATTCAGCCCAAAGTGGTGCTATGTATCGTAAGAACAAGCAGTTGCTCAATGATGTTTTTGACAAATACGACAGGTTGGATAAGAGCTACAATTCGCTGCTGGCAAATTCGAGCAATGAGAGAGGATTTACGGAAAAAGAAGTGCAGCGAAAAGAGCAGGATCTGATGAAGAAGGAGAAAGAGTTGACCGAGTTAAAGGCTCAGATTACGACCGCACAGCAAGAATTGGACAAGAAAAAAGAAGAGACAGCCAAATTAAGCCAGGTGGTGGGCGCCAAGGACAACCGGATCAAGGAAATGGAGGATAAGCTGGCTGCAAAAGAGCGGGCTATGAAAGACATCAAAGCAAAAATGACTTCCGCTTTATTGACTTTGGGCAATGCCAACCTACAGGTGGACGAGCGGGATGGAAAAGTGTATGTAATTCTTCCCCAGCAAACCTTGTTTACAACCGGATCTTTTTCGCTGCAACCTGCCGGAAAAGATGCAGTTCAACGTGTCGCCCAGGTATTAATGATGAATCCGGAACTCGAAGTTTCTGTAGAAGGGCACACGGATGTGAGTCCGTTCAAACCCAAAACGGCCGCTGCCACACCGAAAAAGGGAAAAGCGGTCGCCAAGAAAGTAGCACCGGCCTATACTTCGCCTTTAAAAGACAACTGGGATCTGAGTGCTTTGAGAGCCGCCACTGTAGCTCGTGAATTGTACATGCAAGGGGTGGCCGGATCCAGAATATCGGCTACGGGGAAAGGGGAGTTTTATCCTTTGGATCTTTCGTTTAGCGAAGAAGCCCGGGCCCGTAACCGGCGGATTGAGATTGTAATATCCCCGAAGTTGTCTGCCTTATACCAGCTTTTGGATACGGAGAAGAAGTAAACATTGCCCTAAGGATGTGGTCCAGGCCAATGGAGGCATCTTTTTAGATTTCCATTTTCCCGGTGTAAAAAGCCGGGAATGCCGGGCATAAAACCGGAAAGGCGGAATGAAAAAGGAGGCAGGAAAAACTCTGCCGAGGATTTTTTTTCAATTGTTTGATTCTTCAGTTGGTTTTCCTACTTTTGCAGCCCGATTTTAGAACCGACATACAAGAAGTCTTTTAAATGCCTACCATTCAGCAACTTGTGCGTAAAGGAAGGGAGCAATTGGTGTTCAAATCCAAAAGCCCTGCCCTAGATGCATGTCCCCAGCGCCGGGGCGTCTGTACTCGTGTGTATACCACGACTCCCAAAAAACCGAATTCCGCCATGCGTAAGGTGGCCAGGGTTCGTTTAACCAACGGCAAAGAAGTCAATGCCTACATCCCTGGAGAAGGTCACAACCTTCAGGAGCACTCAATCGTGCTTATCCGTGGGGGAAGGGTGAAAGATTTGCCAGGAGTAAGGTATCACATTGTTCGTGGTGCATTGGATACTGCCGGTGTAAAAGGACGTATGCAATCCAGGTCCAAGTATGGTGCCAAGAGGCCAAAACCAGGCCAGCCGGCAGCACCTGTAAAAGGAAAAAAATAAGACTTTGATTCAGCTTTAGATTACAATGCGTAAGTCGAAACCAAAAAAGAGATATCTGTTACCTGATCCCAAATTCAAGGATACCCTGGTAACCAAGTTTGTAAACAGCCTGATGTACGATGGAAAGAAATCCATTGCATACAGCATTTTCTATGATGCCTGTGACCTGGTTGCCAAAAAGACCCAGGAAGATGGAGTAGAAGTTTGGAAAAGGGCTCTCAATAACATCATGCCTGGAGTAGAAGTTCGCAGCCGGCGCGTAGGCGGAGCAACTTTTCAGGTCCCTTCTGAAGTTCGTCCTTCCAGAAAGCTGGCATTGGGGATTAAATGGATGATTTCTTATGCTCGTCGCCGGAGTGAAAAAACAATGACCGAGCGTCTGGCAGGAGAAATCGTGGCTGCGGCAAAAGGCGAAGGAGCAGCAGTTAAGAAAAAAGACGATACCCACCGGATGGCTGAGGCAAACAAAGCATTCTCCCACTTCAGATTTTAAATTACCAAAATGGCAAGAGACCTCAGGTTTACCCGGAACATCGGGATTGCGGCACACATTGACGCAGGAAAAACCACCACAACTGAACGTATTCTTTACTATTCAGGTGTAAGTCATAAAATCGGAGAAGTGCATGACGGTGCTGCCACCATGGACTGGATGGCTCAGGAGCAGGAGCGTGGAATTACCATTACCTCTGCTGCCACAACCGTAAACTGGAAATACAGAGAACAGAATTACCATATCAACATTATCGATACCCCTGGCCACGTGGATTTTACCGTAGAGGTAAACCGCTCCCTGCGGGTTTTGGATGGACTGGTGTTTCTATTTTCAGCAGTTGATGGTGTAGAACCACAATCTGAAACCAACTGGCGACTTGCCAACAATTACAATGTAGCCCGTCTTGGGTTCGTCAATAAAATGGACCGCTCTGGCGCAGATTTTCTGAATGTTTGTAAGCAGGTTAAGGAAATGCTGGGGTCATATGCAGTACCTCTTCAATTACCAATCGGAGCTGAAGACAATTTCAAAGGAGTTGTTGATCTGGTCAATTTCCGCGGAATTCGCTGGAATGAAACAGACAAAGGAATGACCTATGAAGTTATTCCTATTCCTGACGACATGATGGAAGAGGCCACCGAGTATCGTGAAAAACTACTTGAGGCTGTCGCCGAGTTCGACGATTCATTGATGGAGAAATATTTTGAGGATCCCAATTCTATTTCTGAAGATGAAATTCTGGCCGCTCTTCGTGCTGCAACTGTCAGCATGAAGATTGTTCCTATGCTTTGCGGTTCATCCTTTAAAAATAAAGGAGTTCAGACAATGCTTGACTATGTGATGGCATTGTTGCCTTCACCTTTAGATAAAGAGAGTATCAAAGGAACAGATCCAAGAACTGATCTCGAAATCGAACGTAAGCCTGCAGTTACAGAGCCATTTTGTGCGCTTGCTTTTAAGATTGCCACAGATCCATACGTAGGTCGCCTTTGTTTTATCCGTGCATATTCTGGTGTCCTTGAGTCAGGTTCTTATGTATTGAACAATCGTTCCGGAAACAAAGAGCGTATCTCCCGGATATTCCAGATGCATGCCAACAAACAAAATCAGATTGAGCGTTTGGAAGCTGGTGATATTGGAGCTGTTGTGGGTTTTAAGGACATCAAAACCGGTGATACGCTTTCACACGAAAATTCGCCGATAGTTCTCGAGTCTATGGACTTTCCGGAACCAGTTATCGGATACGCAATTGAGCCTAAAAAAGCTGCTGATCAGGATAACTTTTCAAAAGCCATCGGTAAGCTTATCGAAGAAGATCCAACCCTTCAGGTTGAGTCCAATGAGGAAACCGGTCAGACCATTATTCGTGGTATGGGTGAGCTTCACCTCGAGATTATCATCGACAGGATGAAAAGGGAGTTCAATGTAGAAGTGAACCAGGGTGCGCCTCAGGTAGCTTACAAAGAAGCCCTCACTAAAAACACCTCGCATCGTGAGGTTTATAAAAAGCAAACAGGTGGTCGCGGTAAATTTGCCGATATCCATTTTGATCTTGGTCCACGTGAAGACGGAAAGCCTGGTCTTGAGTTTGTCAATGCCATTGTTGGTGGTGTTATTCCAAAAGAATTTATTCCTTCCGTTCAGAAAGGATTCGACGAATCAATGAAAAACGGATCCCTTGCCGGATATCCTATTGATTCAATGCGGGTTCGTTTGTTCCACGGGTCATATCATGATGTGGATTCAGACTCCCTTTCTTTTGAAATGGCAGCCCGCCTCGGGTTTAAAGAAGCTGCCCGTCAAGCCGGTGTAAAAATTCTCGAACCGATTATGGCTGTTGAAGTTGTAACGCCGGAAGAGTATACCGGACCAATTACAGGTGACCTGAACCGTCGTCGCGGAATGATGAAAGGGATGGATACAAAGGCTGGATCCCAGGTGATCAAAGCTGATGTGCCGCTTTCAGAATTATTCGGCTATGTTACAGATCTTCGGACCATGTCATCTGGCCGGGCTACAGCCAACCTGACTTTTGCACATTATGAATTTGTTCCCCAAAACCTTGCGGAAGGCATTATAGCCAAAGCCAAAGGGGTAACCGCCTAAGATTAAAGCATCATGAATCAGAAAATTCGTATCAAATTGAAATCGTTCGATCACTCACTGGTCGACAAGTCTTCTGAGAAAATTGTCCGTGCTGTTAAAGCAACAGGTGCGATCGTTAGCGGTCCGATTCCTTTGCCGACAGAAAAGGAAATTTTTACGGTCCTTCGCTCACCCCACGTGAATAAGAAGTCTCGTGATCAATATTCGCTTTCTACTTATAAGCGTCTTGTTGATATCTACAGTACCAGTTCTAAAACAGTCGATGCATTGATGAAACTTGAGTTGCCATCAGGTGTCGAGGTAGAAATC
>JBIPNA010000058.1:0-13502 GCA_044375665.1 Catalimonadaceae bacterium | reverse complement strand
CTGGAACAGGAATGCTGGTCACTTTTGAAAAAAGGAAGTGAAAAGGGAAAGGATGGTTTTCATTCTTTTGTTTTGGCAACCAATTCGGAAGAGGGCCCTGATGCCCGATGCGTCGTTTTACGGGGAGTAGACAAAAACCAACTCCATTTGTTTTGCCACACAGACATCCGATCACCAAAAACATCTCAGCTAAGCCGTTTTCCTGGTTGCAGCCTGCTTTTCTACGACAATCTGCGGAGAATGCAAATCCGAATACAAGCACATGCAGAATTGATCGGAGAGGGTGATTTGTGGAACAAATTTTGGGAAGAGGCCCGGTTAAGCACCAGAAAGGGCTATCTGTGTGCATTTCCTCCGGGGGAAATTCTGGATGCGCCAGGCGATTCTATTCCACCGCACCTCCTTGGATTAAACCCGACCCTTTCGGAATCAGAAGCAGGGAAACCGAATTTCCTCCTGATCAGGTTTAAGGTGAAAAGACTGGATTGGCTTCAGCTGTCAAGCCAGGGTCACCGGCGGGCCCGGTTTGTTTATGAGAATGATCACTTGCTGGAGGCGAACTGGATTCAACCTTAATCCACCTGCGTCAATGCCTCTTTAAGCAAAAAAGGAGTCCCCGGGCGTATTCCTTTTTCTGTGGTTTCCAATCGGGCACATTCATTGACCGGATCATGTTCAAAAAACAAGACCCAATTTTCCGTCAGAGCCCGGTCAAAAAAGCGTTGCTTGTCATTCAAGGTTTCTAATGGCCGCATATCGTATCCCATGATGTAGGGTAAGGGGATATGGTGTATGGAAGGAAAAAGATCTGCACAGAAAGCTATGGTGGATCCATTATGCTTTATCAGGGGCAAAACCATGGATTCGGTATGTCCGAAAACCCTAAATAGCTCCATCCATGGCCAGGGTGAAACTGGTCCTTCAGGAAGGAAATTAAGGAGTCCAAGTTCCTGAATGGGCAAAAGATTTTCTTTGAGGAAACTTGCCTTTTCTCTGGCATTGGGCTTGATCCCCCAGTTCCAGTGTTTTTCATCAACCCAATAGCGGGCATTTGGAAAAACAGGAGCGAATCCATCTCCTTCTCTGCGAATACTGCCTCCGCAATGGTCAAAATGAAGATGGGTATGGAAGACATCCGTTATAGAATCAAGACTGTATCCGGCTTCCAGAAGGGAATTCTCCAGGGAATGGTCTCCGTGCAGATAATAATGCGAAAAGAATCGCTCATCCTGTTTGTTGCCCATCCCTGTATCGATGAGCAAAAGGGTTTCCCCCTCTTCAATCAGCAAACAGCGGAGTGCCCAGGAGCACATGTTGTTTTCATCGGCAGGGTTAAGCTTGTTCCACATACTTTTTGGAACAACACCAAACATAGCACCGCCATCAAGTTTAAAATTACCCGCGTGGATGACAGAAATTTTCATCAGAGTTTATCAGGAAGGAATGTGAGTACGTTGGCGCACAGCTTCAAAAACAGAAATTCCTGTGGCCACACCAACATTAAGGCTTCCAATTTTGCCAAACTGAGGCAAGCGAGCTTCGTGGTGCACTTTCCGCAATAGAAATTCTGAAATCCCGTCTTCCTCTGAACCCATTACAAGTGCGAGTGGCCCGGTAAGGTTGATGTCGTAAAGGAGTTCATCTCCTTTTTCTGTACAAGCAACAATGGTCAAGCCGCTGTCTTTTAAAAAATTAAGCGTCCTCCCCAAATCCCGCTCCCTGCAAATCGGAATGTGATTGAGCGCACCGGCAGAAGTCTTCATAGCATCTTCATTCACCTGGGCCCCGCCTTTATCTGGAATAACAATAGCTGACACTCCAGCACATTCTGCAGTTCGGGCAATTGCACCAAAATTTCGCACATCCGTTACCCGATCAAGGATAAGAACAAATGGTTCAGACCCCTCTTCAAACCAAATAGGCAGGAGGTCTTCTATCTTTTGGAAAGAAACCGGGCTAACGAAAGCCAGTACACCCTGGTGCATTTTTGCTGTTACCCGATTCAATTTTTCGAGCGGAACCGCCTGATATGGAATTTCCCTGCTTCGACAGGCATAAACAATATCAAGGCCTTCTTGTCGTGCCATCAATTCTCTGTTGATGAGCACTTTGTCAACCTCTTTGTCAGAACGTAACAATTCAAGGACAGGATGTAATCCCATCACAAGGTTGCCAGGACTGGCTTTGGGGGGACCTTTTTTTATCGGTTTATAATGCCTTTTCTCCATAATTCTACTACTCCGTACCAAACACGATCGTATTCGTTGTATCGTTTGAGTTCCCAAATATTCGGGTTTTTTTCGGCAGGACGGCGGGTGAAATAAAAAACTGTGTTTTCACCGCCAAGAGATTTGTCGTATTGCCAGGTTTCCATGTCCCAGTTTTTATACACCTGGGGTGGAGGTCCATAAATAGCCATCACCATGCCTCTATCTGTTCTCCAACCTGCTTTATGTGAAGAAAACAAGCGATTTGCCTCCTCGATATGCCCAAAATAAGACCTGATAAGTTTCCTGGCGATGTCCTTCTGACTATTGGCCTTTAACCAGAAATCATCCAAAAGTTGTTTGGGATTTGGCGAAGCGAGTAAGTTCTTCCTTTCTTCTCTGGTGCTTATGTACACCATTGGCTCTGCCAGTTCGAGCGGCAAAGTAACCCTGGGAAAAAAAGGCTCTGCAACCATGACTCCCAGGCCTGTTTTTGATAATCCGTTGGCCGGAAGAAAATAATAGCCTGGTTTGTCAAAAACCAATCGGGTCTGGAGAGGGACTGACCAGACCGACTTCTTTTCAAAATCATGTCCGGAAGCCGGAATTGCAGCCATTGGTGGCAGGGCCACAGAACTAGAAAAAGGAAAGTATTCGAAATTTGCTTTTTCATTGCCAGGATTGACCGAAAAAACTTCTACCGAATCCTGCGTGGTTATGAAGGATTCAAAAATGGGCACCCGGGTTCCTGCCCTGAATATAACAGACTGGAAGCCGGCTGTTTCAGACTCTGGTGGAATGGGTATATCGAAAACCATTTCCTCTTTGGATTGACTTTCCCTGACTACCAGGGCCACCACTCTTTCCTGGCTTGCCTGTGGAATCCGAAAAGCAAGAACCATAGGATTTATGGCGGGCACAATCCGGTTTGATGGCCTGAGGGTATCAGAAAACAGAATTTTCCTGGAACTGTATCCTGGCCTTATCTGATATCGGATCAGGTATTTATCCCAAATCGCCAGGTGGTTTTGAAGTCCTTCCAGTTTTCTGAACTTCAGTTCTACGAAGACCTGCAGCTGGTCTCCATCCCGAAGCATTCGGGAAGCAAAGCCAACCGGTGCGTTCTGATCATACAGATATGCCATGTTGACCTGCTGAACCGGCATTATCTGTGTACAGGAAAATGAAATCGTCCCCAACAAAATCCACCAAAAAACAACTCGGATACGGGGGATAAATCCAACCTGAAAGCGCATGAACAAAGGAAACGATTTTTTCGCCTGAATTTAAGTGGATAACAAATGAGAAGCCGCTGTGGCGAAATGGAAAAATTTCAGTTTCAGAAACCGACCCTATTCCATTGGGTAAAGGGATTAACCAGCCTTTGCTGAAATCAATTCAGTTTAACCACAAGGCCAACGGCCAGGACATGCTTAAACTGAATTCTGGGACCGACTGATCCGTCAGAATCAAGGATTTTAATATCGTCGTCGTATATCAGATTGGTATTAAAGCTGGCCTGAATGTACTTGTTAACGCTCATCAGGATGGAATTGTCCCAGAAAACATCTATTAGTCTGGGGGTTTTGTAGTTCATAAACAAGTTGACATTGGTTTGGTAAGTGATGTTTTTCATCACCTTGTATTTGAAGGCAGAATTAAAATAAGCCCCGAACTCAGCACGCATTTTATCTCCGGGAGTGACCCCATATGCGCCAACTGCAGACAGAGATTTGTCGTTTACGATGGTCACTTTTGAGGTTAGCGGAGAAACCATTGCATAAAACATATCTCCCTTTTTGTACTCAAAGCCAATGGATGCCACAGCAAATGCAGGGGATAAAATATTGGAAATGAATTCATCTGAAATGGTATCACGCCCATCTGTGGTTTTCCCGGCTACATCGTACTTAAATCCTTTATCGAATTGGGACCGAAAATCGACCAATCCGGCAAAGCCCCAGCTTTTGTTAAGCGACCGGGTGTACTTTGACGTAAAAACAAGTCTGTCTTCCGATTTTCTGATTTTTACTGGTGAACCATTTCCACCAAGGCGGGTAATTCCATAACCCATTTCAAGGAGATTGCTCCATCTGTTGCTGCCGTTCACGTAGTTGGCATAACCTGTAAACAAACCTGTAATGGTTAAGGCATCTTGTCCCCCACCCTGCCAGTTGATCAAACCGGTATTGCTGAAATTGGCGTTAAACGCTCCGCCAAATTTCCAGTTTTTAGCAGAATCGGGCTTTACATCCGCCAACTTCACTTTCAAGGCATTTTCTACATCTGCTTTGTTAAGCTCGTTTACATTTTGAGCCACAAGGGACCCAGCCAGGACCCAAAGAAGTCCGGTCAAGTAAAATTTCATTCTAAAAAATTTATGCGTTTTTCTTAAGTAGATCGCGGATTTCGGAAAGTAATTTTTCCTCATTGGAAGGTGCCGGAGGAGCTGGCTCAGGAGCTGGCTCAGGACTGTTTTCAATTCGCTTTTGAGCAGAATTTATTCCCTTGATAAATAAGAAAAGGACAAAAGCAACGATGATAAAGTTGATGGCCGATGCCAGAAAGAGTCCATATTTTACAGTGCCAAACAACATAAGGTCTTCCAATTTGGAAAGGTGGGCGGCCTCCAAAGCTGGTTTGAGCAACAAGGGCGTAATGACGTCGTCAATAAACGAACTGACAATTTTCCCAAACGCACCGCCAATAATCACCCCAACAGCGAGATCTACCACATTGCCACGCATGGCAAAATCTTTGAATTCTGAAATAAAACCCATAAACGAAAAATTTATTGAATGAGCCTCAAAGGAGCGGGTTTTGGCTGGAAAATCAAAATACGACCAAAACAGAAAAGATTTTTGGAGTAAGTCCAGGAATCTCCCCGGGCTTGCTTTCCGGGCATCCCTGGCCTGATTGAAAACCTGGTTTATTTCACCCTTTTTAATTTTGTTTCAGTGGCCAGTTGTTCCTCTCCCTCAGGAGAAATATTGTAGGATCGGATTACAATTTCGTCCAGACCGATCATTTCTACTGTTGTCCTCCAGCCCCAATATTGTTCGGTTTCCGGTGTCACATAGGCATAGGTTCCTTTTACATTCCAGTCCTGACTTCCCCGGCTGCCTTCAGAAAAAAGAAATGCTGTGCCTGTGTGGAAGCTGTCAACCCAAACGGTTTCAAACCTTTGGAGGGTAAGATTGTAACCATAAATAGCCAGACCTTCGAGGGGTTTTCCTTCAAAGCTGCCGGTGTATTCATGCAGCATATACATGCCTCCCAGTACCGGTTTTATGGTTGACTTAACCTCAGAACTATCATGAACCACTTCAGGCTCAAACCAGGTTTTTGCGATTCCTACCCATTGACCTTCCAGCAACTTTAGCTGGCTGTGCGGTCCGGTTTTCTTTGAGGTTTCGAGTTTCTCGCTCATTTGTGGGGACTTTATTGTTAAATGGTGCTTTTATAAGATTCCAAATACCGGGAAAAACTCAAACAACCGAGCCATTCGGACTGGAATTTCACAATAAAATAATTCACATTTTCCGATAGTCAGAAGAAGAACCCTGCATAGGCTGAACTGGTGGGCCAGGTAGAATTTGTGGGCTAACTTTTCAAGGAAAACAGGATTTGAAAATCAATGCCGGTATTAAGTCGGTTGAAAAAAAATGCCTGAAGTTTTTTGACTAAACTTCAATATCGGGCAACCTGTGAGAGGGATGGAAGCGGCAGCCCGGAGCTCTGGCCGGAATGGTGTATTTCAAGTGCAAACCCGGTTTGATCCGGCCAGAGCGAGGACTACAGCGCACAGCCCGACGGCGACGTAAGGAGCCGGCTCACCCTTTCGACAAATCCGAACCGATCTAAAAATAAGGAGTCAACCTAAAAAAAATGCCTTCCTGGAAACAGGGGCCTATTTGCCGTACATGGTTTCGTAATATTGCTGGTATGCCCCGGAGGTAATTTCCTGCATCCAGTCGCCATTGGCAAGGTACCAGTCGATGGTTTTTTCAAGTCCCTCCTCAAACTGAAGGGATGGTTTCCAGCCCAGTTCTTCCATAATTTTCCGGGCATCGATGGCATAGCGGAGATCGTGGCCGGCACGGTCCTGAACAAAACTGATCAGCCTTGCGGAACTGCCTTCTTCACGACCCAGTTTTCTATCCATCACCTTGCAAAGCAGATGCACAATGTCGATGTTTTTCCACTCGTTAAACCCACCAATATTGTAGGTCTCGCCAAGCTTTCCCTTATGGAAAACCAGGTCGATGGCCCTGGCATGATCGACCACATAAAGCCAATCCCGGACATTTTCTCCCTTACCGTAAACAGGCAATGGCTTGTTGGTCAGGATATTGTTGATCATCAGAGGCAGCAGTTTTTCCGGAAACTGGTTGGGCCCATAGTTGTTGCTGCAGTTGGTTATTACAACCGGCAGTTTGTAGGTATTGTGATAAGCCCGGACAAGGTGGTCACTTCCTGCCTTTGATGCCGAATATGGCGACTGTGGATCGTAGGGTGTGGTTTCGAGAAAAAAATCGTCCGGATTGTGCAGGGAACCGTAAACCTCGTCTGTTGAAACGTGGTAAAACAGCTTCCCTTCCATCCTGCCCTTCCAGTTGTCCCGGGCGGCATTGAGCAAATTGGCTGTACCCACCACATTGGTCATTATAAAAGACAATGGATCGGTAATGGACCTGTCGACATGGCTTTCGGCAGCGAGGTGAATTACCCCATCAAATCCGTGTTCCTGAAAAAGCTCCTGTAAAAAGGGACCATCCGTAATGTCACCTTTGATAAAGGTGTAATTGGGCTCAGATTCGATGTCCCGGATGTTGGCCAGATTGCCGGCATAGGTAAGTGCATCGAGGTTAAAAATCTGATCGTTCGGGTACTTCTGTACAAAAAGGCGTACCACATGGGAACCGATGAAGCCGGCACCGCCGGTAATGAGGATTTTTCTGGACATAATCAATTCTGGCGCAAAGAAACGGAAACAGCTTGCAATTCTCTGGCTTTTTCCTCCGGAACGGTATCAGCCATGAAGGTATCTCCACCAATTTCAGGACCAGCGGGAAACTTTTTCAGATCCGGCTGCCTGAGTGGGGGTAAAAACTGCCAGTGGAGTTGGTACAAGGAAGGATAATCCAATTCGAAAGGGGCCTGGTTGATGGTCATCACATAGGGAAACGAAATCCCGAATAATCCATCCATTTTCCGTATTACGGTTGCATATACTTCGGCCAGGTCCTGAAGTTCGGTATCCGAAAGGGTGGCCATCGTCAAATGTTTTCTTTTGGGAAAAATCAGGGTTTCGTAAGCATAACGGGCAAAAAAGGGCACAAAGGCCAAAGCATTTTCATTTTCAGCCAGGATCCTTCCACCAAATTCCTGCTCTTCGTGAACAATTTCTGCAAACAAATCACGACTGGTTTCCTGATAATGTCTCCTGGCGGCATCCATATACATCCGGTTAAGGGTAAATGTAAAATCGGTTGCATACAATTGGCCGTGGGGATGGGGATTGGACACCCCGACCATTTCGCCTTTATTTTCAAAAATCAGGAGGTTTCGGATCCCTGACAACGCGGCCATGGCCTGGGTTTCAGCTCTCCATGCCTGGAAAATCTGGACGAGGGCATCCGGATCCATGTCTGAAGTGGTGAGGTCATGACGGGAACTATAGCAAATTACTTTGGCCACCCCACCAGCCCTGGCTTTACGGTAAATTCCAGAGCCCGAGACCACTTCTGGTGCCAGAGGACCAACCACGGGATGGTCATTTTCGAATATGTAAATGCCTTTATAATCGGGGTTTCGGATCCCTCCTACCCTGGCATTCCCGGCGCAGAGATAACAATCCGGATCATAAGGTTTGGAATGGGCATGGACTATGGCCTGCTTCCCGACAGTCCAGGGTCTTTGGTTTCGATGGGCAGCATAAACTACCCAGGTTTCCCTGAGCGGATGCCAACGCTTATGCCATAAGGTTTCGGAAGGCGAAAATGTCTGAATCACAGGGGCTTTACAGATGGGGATGGAATAGACAAAACAAGGGTTTCAACTGGTGTTCCGGCCTCCTGAAACAGCATAAGCGGCACCCCAAAAAGACCAAAATCGGGTCTGCGGTGAAGATCGTAAACCAATTGCACCCACTGCCCTTTGGGATGGGTATAATGTACCCGCCAGCCCAGCCGGACTTTGCTGGCTCCTTTAAAAACAGGAATCTGAAACGACCGCAATTCACCGGAACAAGAAAGTTTACTTGCATTTAAAGCCTCCTCTTTTTCATTTAGCCAAACCAACTCCAGCTCTATATCACCTTCGATCTGCTCTATTCGACAAGGGTTCTGAACGACCAGGATGGTATCCTGAAAAAACGCCCGCCACAGAAAATGGTCCTGCCAGAATTTACTTCGGGCAAAAAACCATTTTTCTCCCGGTTCGTGGACAATGGGGCCGATGGCAGATTCAGATTTGGGCAGGAGGAGTTTGTATGCCATTCGGGAATGGTAGTTGTCGGCTTCTCCAAACTGCAACTTTGGTGGAGTCTCTAATGGAAAACACGACTTATACATGGCCTCCCATGTAAAAAATGATCGGTTTGGACATCCGGCGTCTGGAGAGTAAGGCAAGTGGGGGACCGTAAATACTTCCGGTTTCAGGAAATCTGGTCCCTTCCAGTTCCAGCCAAATGTCTGATAGCTCAATGAAATAAGAACCCCCATCCAGGCTACTGCCTGCAAACTGGTTCGTAGAAAACTGGGAAGGGACCGGAAAAATGCAGCTACAGGAAGAAGGGAAAATGCCAGTAATGGAAACAAGGTGCGGAGATCTTTGTTGGGAATCCAGGATAAAACCGCCACCGGTAACAGGTAAGCAATCAGGGCGAACAGAACAAGCTTACGGAGCCGGTCTTTTTTTCGAAAAACAAGCAACACTCCCAATAAAACCAGTAATACAAGACCCAGACTCCCAATTCTTGGTATCCGTGGCCAATACCAAAACCAGGAAGCGAGTTCTTCTGCGTTGGCCAGGCCATTCAAAGCCGCAAAATTCCGCATTGAGGGAAGGGAATAACTATAATGAGCATGGTTTACAAAAAACCAGAAGCCGGCCGTCAATACAACCGGAAAAGCAAACTGAACCAGGTTGTGGGAAAGGCTTAGATGCTTCAGGGACAGCCGCTTCTGAAAAAACAGGAAAAGTGTAACCAGGAGGATTCCAGGCAGATAAAAGAGGAAACTGGCTTTGGTAAGAACCCCAAGTCCAAAAACCAAACCTGCTTTTCTGGCCCCTGATGCAGACTTAAGAAACCCCGACCGAAGCCAGTAGTATTGAAACCAGATGGCCATGGTTAATACTGGAAAATCTTGCATGAAGTGACGCAAAAGGCTTGTGGATAATGCTCCGGAAAACAGGATTGTCAGCACAATTGCCGAAATGCCAGAAGGAATCCGCAGAAACCGAAGCATCTTCCATCCTCCCCACCAGGCCAGAGGAAACCAAAACAGCACCTGACACAAAAGAGCTGATGTGTAGGATTTGCCAAATAGCCAGAAAAAGGGGGTCGGAGCGATATATGAAATGGGTTGATAAAAATCGTAATACGTTAAAGCCTCCCAGATTTTATTCCCCTCTTCTCCGCTGAGCGCCTTGTAAACTGAAAGGGCATTCATCAAATGTCTTGAACTATCGAACGGCGGGATTTCATTGTAGTCGAGCAGGACAAAATACAAATGGAGGCCAATGAGGGTTACAAGTGGGAAGATCCCATTCCATAAATCGGGAAGGCGGGTCCCTTTCTGAGAAGACCATGAAATGGCACAAATGGCAGCTCCCCAGGAAATCAGGTTTTGAAAAACAGGATATTTGAAAAAATCGAAAGGATTCCCGGGGTCAAATGGCAGCCCTGAAACCAACAAGGAAACAAGCAGCAGTAAAGATGCCATTGGCTGAATCCATGGTTTGGGCGCTGTCCAAACCTGCAGGGAAGCAAGCCCGATAACCCCAAAGTTCAGGAGCAGGGAAATGGTTTGACCCAAGGTCCAATGGTCAAAGAAAAAACAAGTTACCAGGGCCAGGATCCCTGAAAAAATCAGCCCTGACTGTCTTGGGTCTTGGGTTTGGGTGGACATGTCGGAAAACAAAGAGGGCCAAAACTACTTTTTTCCCTTGTTTTATTATGTGGAAACCCAATGGGGTTGGCAGGAAGATTAAGATTCCCTGTGTTAATTTCTGTCAACCGAAAGGCAACCATCAAAAACGTTGGTAAACGCGGAGGGGCAAAAATTCAGGTTTTAAAACTCGTTTCCCTTCTGCTACATCTCTATCCAGTTGTGCCTTGAACTGGTCGAATTGATCTTGAATGGGCCACCGTGATGGGTCGGCATCGCAAACAACAATGATGTTCGGGGAGGTATCAGCCAGGGTTTCATCTACATTCAGAATACACCTGATGCCATATTCGCCACTGAGAAAAAAAGCCGGACCAGTTTGGGACCAAATTCGTGGATGGGTGGAAAAACGCTGTTTAACGAGGTTCAGCTTTTCAACTGCAAGCCTTGTGTCTGAGGTTGGGCGTTGGTTTATGGCATAGGCTAAAGCACCATACCGGTTCAAACACAAACCCAGTCCGAGAATAAAAAATTGAATCCATGGAAAAAGAAGCGTTCGCCGAATTTTATCAGGAAGAAATCCCGGATTGGTGGTCAACACAAATCCCAATACTGAAAAACAGACCGCTAAAGGAATGTCCTGATAATGAAAAGTAAGGGTATGCGCTCCAGGCCGGTTGATGAGCAGACTTGCTGCAAACGAGGGCAATACAACAAACCAGGCCCTGGGGTGAAAAATCAAAAGTCCTCCTGAACAGAGAAGTACCATCCCAACAAAACCCAGCTTGGCTTTTATACAACAGAAGGGATCGATGGATTCGGCATTTGCCTGAACGCCTCCTGCTAAGGCAGGCATCACCCAAATGGGAATGGCGTACAACAAAATGATTCCGAAAACTGTCAGGACCATTGCTGGTATCCAACGCTTCAAATACAGGCCGGAAAAAACGCCAAGAGAAATCAACACAAGGCTCCCATTCTCTTTAAGAGAAACCATCAACAATGCCACCAGGGTTAAAAAAAAGTATTTTTTGCGGTGAAGTAAATGAAAGGCCAGAAAAACAAAGGGGACAATCAGATTGGAGGATTGAAATTCGAACCCCATGAAGTGCACCACGCCCAGATTGATGATCCACAAAACCAGGATAAAATTCCTGCGCTTTTCTTCAAGACCATAGGTGCCAAGTAATTGTCTCAAAGTAAGGAACCCAAGGAAAAAAAATATCAGGCGCATCACAGGTAGAATCACAGGATTCGGAGCCAAATGGAAAAGCGGACCGAAAATGAGCACCAATCCCGGGCAGAAATGGTCTGCAAATTCACTGGCACCCAATTGGGAATTGTGGAAACCATGTCCCTGCATGAAATTGGCAATGGGATTCCAAAAAAAACCGGTGTCGTAAAAATTAAAGTTCAGGCTGAAATACTCCCGGTGAATTCCGAGTCCAAACCACAAAATCTGCCAGGCCAAAACCATATAGACCACTCCCGGGCGGAATGGTGCAAAAAAATGATCCCATCTGCCGGTAACAAAAGAGACCAACAAAGGGAGGAGGAGGATAGGATTGGTCCAGGTTGCAATCCGAATGGAGTGGGTTGAGACCAGGAGCAGCAGCAGCCAGCCCCAGGTGGCATATCGAACCAAGGCTTCCCAGTGTGGAAGTTGCTGCCAGCGTTGAATTGAATTGGTAAGATGGAAGGGGGAGGCCATTCAAATTTATTGGGCAAATAGGCAAAAACCTTCATTCAATGCATAGAAAGTTGTGCAACCTCCTTTCCTTTGCCTGGCAACAAACTTTGAAAAAGAGTCTCCTTTAATGATTTCTGCCAGCGACTACACCAACCTCCCCGAGCTGCCGGGGGTATATAAATACTTCAACACGGAGGGTGAATTGCTGTATGTAGGAAAAGCGAAAAATCTGAAAAAGCGGGTCTCAAGCTATTTCAGCAAAACCCATACCGACAGAAAAACTTCCCGGCTGGTATCTAAAATCTCTGGGATAGAATTCACGCTTGTAGACAATGAATTTGATGCATTGCTTTTGGAAAACAGCCTTATTAAGCAGCACCAACCCAGGTACAACATCAATTTAAAAGACGACAAGACCTACCCCTATCTTCTGATAACCAGGGAACCATTTCCCCGAATTTTCCCCACAAGGAGACGTATTGCAGAAAGAGGAAACTATTTCGGCCCTTTTGCTTCGGTACGGATGATGAAAGCACTGCTCGAATTGTTCCGGAAAGTTTTCACATTCAGGTCCTGCAGATTGGCATTAAGTCCTGAAAATATCCGGGGAGGAAAGTTTAAGGTTTGTCTGGAATTCCATCTCGGCAATTGCAAAGGTCCATGCGTAGGGGCGCAAGCCGAATCCGAATATTTAATTGAAATTGAGCAGGCGAGACAAATAATCCGTGGAAAAACCGGGCCTGCAATCAGGTATTTCAAAGAGAAAATGCTGGCCCATGCCGAGAAACTCGAGTTTGAAAAAGCCCAGTGGATAAAGTCAAAACTCGACCTGATTGAGCAGTGGCAAAGTAATTCCGTGGTAGTTAATCCGGATATGGCCGATGTGGATGTTTTTGCTATTGCAAGGCAGGAACCGGATGTTTTCATCAACTACCTGGCTGTTTCGGAAGGAGCTATTGCCAGAACCCACACTTTTGAATTCAAGCAAAAACTCGATGAATCTGATTCCGATCTTCTGGGGCATGCCCTGATTCTTGCAAGAGACCTTTTTGACAGTAAAGCCAAAGAGCTTGTTTGCAATGTGCCCCTGGAAATAGAAATCCCAGGAGTTCAGGTGAGTGTACCTCAGCGTGGCGATAAAAAAAAGCTGGTGGAACTGGCACTAAAAAATGTGCTCTTTTATAAAAAAGAAAAGATTACCCGTGCCATTGAGGACCAATCTGAAAACCGTACCGACAGGATTCTGGCAAAAATGCAATCTGATTTGCGTCTTGACCGAAAGCCACACCGGTTAGAGTGTTTTGATAACTCCAACATTCAAGGTACCCATCCTGTTTCGGCCATGGTTTGTTTTATCGATGCGGCTCCGGCAAGGAAAGAATACCGCCACTACAATGTCCGCACCGTTCAGGGACCAGATGATTTTGCTACGATGTATGAGGCTGTAACCCGAAGGTATAAAAGGCAGCTGGAAGAAAACCAACCACTTCC
>JBIPNA010000057.1:0-13537 GCA_044375665.1 Catalimonadaceae bacterium | reverse complement strand
GTCAGACAACCCCAATCTGACCGAGGCCCAAAACGGCTACTTTGTACGACTGGGAGGAAACAGCACCGATGGGGTAGGTTTGTTCAAAATCGACAACGGTACGGTGGTGGAGTTGATTTCTCAAAACAACACACTGCTCAACAACGCTTCCAATAATCAGGGAAACATCATTGTCACCCGCTCAACATCTGGTGTCTGGACATTGCAGGAACGGATTTCTTCCGGAACCTATGTTGTAGTTGGGAGCCAGGCGGATGGTATTTTTACTTCATCTCAAATAGCAACCGGGGTCAGGATAAAATCCACCAAATCGAACAGGGGAAAGCATTATTTTGATGATATCGGGGCAGGTTACCCGGCTGGCCCGGATGTTTTGCCACCCAACCTTCTTTCGGCGTCGATGGTGTCCCCAACTTTGTTAAACCTCGTTTTCAACGAAGGAGTAGATGCAGAATTCGCTTCCCAAACTTTTCTCTACAGCATTAACCCAAACCAAACCATAAACTCTGCTTTCAGATTGCCTTCCGACTCCACCCAGGTCCGCCTGGTTTTAGGAAATCCACTCCCGCCCGGATCGTACCAGGTCACTGTCTCCCAATCCAAAGACATTGCCGGAAACACCCAGACGAATCAGCAAAACGCAAACTTCAGTTACATTCCTTTGGTAGATGCCTACCCCAGAGCAGTGGTTATCAATGAAATCTATGCCGATGAAAACCCGAGTTATGGTCTGGCGGGTGAGTTTGTAGAGCTTTTCAATACGGCAACAGGACCCATTTCTTTAAAAAACTGGACGTTTTCAGATGCTTCGGCTTCAATTACCCTTCCAGATATCAACATCCCGCAAGGAGGGCGCCTCATCCTTTGTAAACCAGCTGATACCAGTGCCTACAAAGTTTTGGGGCCTACTTTAGCGGTAAGTTTGCCTGCACTGAACAATTCGGGTGATTCGCTTACCCTTAAAGATAATTTCGACAACATCATCGATGAAGTAAATTATGCACTTTCCTGGTATCGGGACCCACTCAAAGACGACGGTGGTTTTAGTCTTGAACAAATTAACCCGGGATTAAAATGCTCAGGAGCTTTCAATTGGAGTGCGTCAACAGCAGCAATTGGTGGTACACCTGGTTTGGAAAACTCCATTTTCTCCAATCAGGCCGACATCTCCCCTCCTACCCTTGATTCCATTGTAGTGATAGGAAACAACCAGCTAAAGCTTGTTTTTAATGAAGCTTTAAACAGCACTCAATTGCCTTCTTCTGCCTTTAACATTCCCGGAGCCAACATTTCAGAAATAGGCTATGGTCAACCCGACAATCGCCGCATTTTGCTGACCCTGGCCAACCCCCTGGAAAATGGTCAGACCTACACCATAACCATCACCGGAATTCGTGATTGTGAAGGAAATACTGCCGCTACCCTCAATCGAAGTTTTGTTTTTTTACCTCCTGGCGCTCTCTCCCCAAGGTCGGTGGTAATCAACGAAGTTTATGCCGACGAAACACCAAGTCTGGGTTTGCCGGAGGCAGAATATATTGAGTTGCTGAATACCCTGCAGGGTCCCGTCCAATTGAAAAATATGGTACTGACTGTTGGTGGCACCGAGGTGATCCTGCCTGAACAAATTTTACTTTCAGGAGGTCATCTGGTTTTGTGTGATGAAGAAAAGGTTCCTCTTTTTCAAAGCTTTGGGGCAGTGCTGGGTATCAATTTGCCAACACTCAACAATTCCGGCTCCGAAATCAGGCTGAACGATGCCAATGGAAATCTGATTGACAAAATCGCTTATGATTTGTCCTGGTATCGCGAAACTTCCAAACAAAATGGGGGCTATTCCCTTGAGCAAATCAACCCTACGCTTGTTTGTAGCAGCAAAGACAATTGGACAGCCTCAAATGCAGGAATTGGCGGAACCCCAGCCATTGCCAATAGCGTTGTATCAAACGCACCCGATGTGCTCGCCCCCAGTTTGATTTCCTTTGAAATAATAGGAACCCGGACCTTGAGGATGTTGTTTTCTGAACCTTTATCAGGTGCCCCTCCTCTTGCAGAATGGTTTTCAACAGAAGGAGGTATTGCCATCGAAAACCGTCAGATAAGATTCCCTGAGGCCGAAAACCTTACCCTGACATTTGCTACAGACATGATCCCCGGAGTGCCATATTTACTTCGGATTCAACGCATTGACGATTGCAACGAAAACTCAATGGCTCCCATCGGGTTTTCCTTTGGAGTTGGAGTTGAACCGAATCGGTTTGACCTGTTGTTGACAGAAGTTCAAGCAGATGACAGTCCCGAAAACGGCCTTCCCCAGGCCGAATACGTTGAAATTTACAACAGATCTACACAATTGCTAAACCTTAAAGATGTCCGGATACAGGATCAGACCTCATCCGCTGTACTTCCATTCTATCTGCTCAAACCAGGGGAGTTTCTCATCTTAACCGGAACAAGTGGTGCTGCTGCATTTCAGGCCCGGCCAGGAGTTCAGGTCCTGGGCCTTACCTCATTCCCTACCCTCAATACAGAGGGCGACAAATTACTCCTCCTAAATGCAAGGGGAGCATTTTTACACCGGTTTTTCTTCAGGTCCGATGCTTATGCTCCTTACACACTTTGGACCAGAGGCTGGTCTTTAGAACTCATTGATCCTTCCAATCCCTGTGACGAACGCAATAATTGGGCGATCAGCACTGCTCAGGATGGGGGGACTCCAGGAAAACAAAATTCGGTTTGGGGTGCAAAACCAGATCTCACCTCACCCATATTGGTCAGGGCCACCGTCCCAGCTCCATCTGTTTTCCGGTTGGTTTACAGTGAGCTTGTGGACTCTGCCCAAATTGCAGATGTTGAAATTTCGATTTCCGGCAATTACAATATCGTCCGGCGATTTTTTGATCCCGGCGATTTTAGCTCTATGTATCTTGAAGTAAGTCCGGAAATCCAAAGAAATGAACTCATAACTTTAACAGTAGGAGCTGTTAACGATTGTGCAGGAAATACTTCAGGTACCCAGTTGGCTTTGGTGGCAAGACCAAATCCTGCCGATTCTTCTTCATGGTTATTGAACGAAATTCTCTTTGACCCCCAAACCGGAGGAACAGATTATGTTGAAATCAAGAATGTTTCCCCAGGCTATCTCGATGCCCGGGAGCTCCGGATTGGAAACAAAGATGAAAGCAAACCTGTCATTGAAGAAGCGTATCCTGTGGCTCCGGGCGGCATCGTCCTTTTGACCAATTCCACTGCCCTCACCCTGAGAGATTATCCCAGGGGAGCGAAGGAGAACTTTCTGGAAATAGATCTGCCGGGCTTCAATTCCGATTCCGGAACAGTTCGCATCCTTGGCCCTTCTAACCAGGTCTGGCAAAAGTACTTTTTCTCCGAAAAGCATCATGCCCGGATCCTGGACGAAACCAAAGGCGTTTCTCTCGAACGGATTTCAAAAGATCTCCCGGTCGAAAATCAAGATTCCTGGCAATCTGCGTCCAAAGAGGCTGGTTATGGAACTCCCGGGCTTGAAAACTCCCAAAACCGGGATTTCGATCCCGGTGGGTCTTTCAGTGTGAATCCGGTAGCATTTTCGCCCAATGGTGATGGAAACAAGGATTTTGCACTCTTTTCTTATGAAACAGAAAAAACCAATCTGATAGGAAACCTGAGGATTTATTCTGCCGACGGATTCCTGATTCGGACCCTGGCAGAAAGCTCAAATTTGGGAGCAACCTCTGTTTGGAAATGGGACGGGTCTTCTGAAGAAGGGCGAAAAGTCCGGGCGGGGTTGTACTTGGCTATCTTAGAATTGGTGGAACTGGGTGGAGACACCCGCTACGAAAAAATTCCTGTGGCAATTGCACATGACCGGTAATTGAAGGTCGGTGTCTACAAACACAAGGTAGAATCTTATCCAAATTAATATGGAAATGTGTATGGGGTAAGAATTATTCGGGTATTGATCCCTGACCTTTCTTCCAAAACAAGGCGTGAAGGAGATTGCTCCAGGACATACCTGATGGTAGAACTATCACATACCGAAGGGCCATTTGTTTCAAAGGCACAATAAGATTTTGCTTCCTCATTTTGCCAGTTCCAGGAGCTCTTTTCCGTTGCATTTGGATCAAAAACAAGTCCTTCACCAAAAGGATTCAGACTGTAGGCCCCGGTAATAAATAAGGTTCCTGAACTTGCAAAACTCAAGGTCAGCAGTCCAACTGTATCCATTGAGATAGAATCGCCCTCAATCACAAGGTGATTCATTTTCCAGGTTTGGTAAAAATAGTTGCTAGATAAAACGGTTGGAATAACCCCCGTAACAACCTTTCGCATAGAAATTGATTTCCATGAATCGGATCCCTGCGCAAGATACTCTCCGTTAAAAACGGTAACGGAATCCGATGTAATTCGAATGTTTCGGAAAGCCCCGAGGTTATTTACCTCGAGACCATTAGAACCTGCTATTTTCCAGGCCCGGATAGGGATAGAACCTGAATCTAATTGGGCTAGGGCTAAATTATTTTTTAAAAATTCAATCTCTGCAAAAGGAAATTCTCCGCCGACAACCTTCCATTTTCCGACAACAGCAATTTCCAGCTGCCTAACTATCGGACTTGTATTGTCTTCATGCTTACAGGAAATCAGAGCCAAAATCAGGAAAAGTATACCAATAATTCTCATTTGAGCAAAGGTATCCACTGGTAATGGGTGAATAAAGGAATGGTTGAAAAATCAAGTTTGCGGCTAAACCGGGACAGGTTTTTGGCGAATGGCTGTTTGAAGTTGTAAATCGGGCAGAAATTCACCTCTTTTTCAACCAATGGAAACCGAAGCAACATCCCGGCCTTCAATAATTGCCTCCAGGATTTTTACCATGGATGTCCTCCGGGGTTTGGCATTATTGGGCATCCTTCTGATGAACATCCCCTTTTTCGGAAGAGCTTATCATTTGTATTATAATATTGACATCCTTCAGGAATACTCCGGGCCAAATTATTGGACCTGGTGGGTGGTCAATGTTTTTTTTGAAGGCTCCATGCGTGGGATTTTTTCCATTCTGTTTGGAGCAGGTTCAATTTTATTGCTGAAAGGTCTTGAAAAAAAATCCCTGCCAGAAGGCTGGACCCCGGCAGATGTATATTATCGTAGACTCATCTGGTTGCTGATTTTCGGAATGATCAATGCCTACTTTTTTTTATGGCCAGGGGATATTTTGTATTCCTATGCAATTGTCGGGTTATTTCTGTTCCCCTTCCGCAACCTGAATTCCACAAAACTGCTGGCATTTGGGGCGCTTTTCCTTGTCCTTTCTACGGCACAATATTCATTGAAACTGCAGGAAGAAGGTTCCATCAGAAAAAAAGGAGAATCAGCTTTATTAGCCAAAAAGCAAAATAAAGTCTTAACGCCTGAAATGAAATCGGACCTCGAAGCTTTGAAAAACTATGAAATAGAAAACAGTGTAGCACATTTCAAGACAAAAGTGAAAGAAACAAATGAGCAAATGTCGGGTGGATATGGGACCATCTGGACTGAAATGGCAGGAGTAAATGAGTACATCCAAACCCATGATTTTTACAATGAGTATTTCTTCGATGTGCTTTCCTTTTTCCTGATTGGAATGGCTTTATTGAAATTGGGGTTTTTAAGCGGACAAAATTCTTCAAAAACCTATCTCCTGGTTTTGGTTATTGGGTACGGAATAGGGATTGGATTAAGTCTTTGGTTTCTGGAAACGGTGAAGAAATTACATTTTGACCAAAGCATGATTGCTGGTGTATTTGATATTCATCCATACCAAATTCGCCGTCTGGCACTGGCTCTGGGGCATATCAGTCTGGTCATTCTGGTATTCAAATCTGGCCTGGCAAATAGTCCTCTCAAAATTCTGGCCCGTGTAGGGCAGATGGCCTTCACCAATTATTTAATGCAGACACTTATTTGCACCACATTCTTTCTGGGATACGGATTTGCCCAATTTGGAAAACTTCAACGATACCAGCTTTATGAATTTGTGTTTTGTGTATGGATCTTTCAAATGGTTTTTTCATGGTTCTGGCTACAATATTTTCGCCTTGGCCCATTTGAATGGCTTTGGCGGAGCCTGACTTATTGGAAACTTCAGCCAATCAGAAAGTCGGCGCAGGCTCAATAAACCAGGAGAATATTTAATACCATTTTGAAGATCTGGGCTTCCGGTGGAAAGCATTGAGGATAATTTTCAGACATAAAGGGTTGGACCAAAGGAGATTTTCCGTACTTTTGCAGTCCTTTTTTTAAACTTAATCAATACAAACGTGAGTATTACAAGCTTCAAAACCCCTCACCTCAGTCATCAAAAGACTGAGAAAGAGTGGGTTGTTGTTGACGCAGAAGCTCTGGTGTTGGGTCGGCTGGCCAGTGAAGTGGCTAAGATCATCAGAGGCAAACACAAGCCAACCTATTCCCCCCATGTAGATGGAGGAGACAATGTGATCATCATCAATGCCGATAAGGTCCGCCTTACCGGAAAGAAAATGACCGATCGCATCTACGTTTCCCACACAGGATATCCTGGTGGTCAACGGTTCACCACACCAGCCAAAGTGATGGCCAAAAACCCTGCAAAAGTCCTTGAGATGGCTGTAAGAGGTATGCTTCCTAAAAACAGACTTGGACGTCGGCTTTTCACGCACCTGCATGTGTATGCAGGCACGGAACATCCGCACAGTGCCCAGTCACCAAAAATGATTGAAATCAAAACCAAGTAAGGAAGATGCAACAAATCAGCAATGTAGGCAGAAGAAAAACGGCTGTAGCTCGTGTTTATCTTCGTCCGGGCAGTGGCAACATCACCGTCAACAACAAAGATTTTAAAGTTTATTTCCCTTCTGATGTGCTTCAGATTATTGTTAATCAACCTATTGAGTTGGTAAACGAATTGGGAAAATATGATTTCTTCATCAATGTAAAAGGAGGCGGAGTTTCCGGACAGGCTCAGGCCGTCCGTATGGGAATAGCCCGCTCTCTTGTAGAATCCAGCCCTGAAAACAGGCCTGCGATTAAAAAAGAAGGATACCTGACCAGGGATTCCCGCATGGTAGAACGGAAAAAATATGGTCGTAGAAAAGCTCGCCGGAGCTTCCAGTTCTCCAAACGTTAATCATTCACCTACAAGATTTTACATTTATGTCTGTAAAAGTAGATTACAAAGTATTGCTGGATGCTGGTGTACACTTTGGTCACCTTACCCGCAAGTGGAATCCCAAAATGGCCTCCTATATTTTCATGGAGCGCAACGGAATCCATATCATCGATTTAAATAAAACCGTAGTTTCTCTGGAAAATGCGGCAAATGCCATGAAGAGTATTGCCAAATCTGGTAAGAAAATCATGTTTGTAGCAACCAAAAAGCAAGCCAAGGAAATGGTTGCCGAGGAAGCAAGAAGGCTAAAAATGCCTTATGTAACTGAGCGCTGGCTGGGTGGAATGCTCACCAATTTTACCACTGTACGTAAATCTTTGAAAAAGCTCCAGACAATCGAGCGCCAGATCAAAGACGAAACTTTGTCGATCAACAAAAAAGAAAAATTGATGTTGAGTCGTGACAAGGAGAAAATGGAAAGAGTATTAGGTGGTATTGCTGACTTAACCAGACTTCCATCAGCGTTATTCATCGTTGATGTGGGTAAGGAACATATTGCTGTGAAGGAAGCAAAACGTCTTGGGATTCCAGTATTTGCAATGGTCGATACCAATAGTGATCCTGATGCTGCGGATTTCCCGATTCCGGCGAACGACGATGCGTTCAAGTCTATTGCCATTGTAACCCAAATCATAGGCCAGGCCATTGAAGAAGGTTTAATGGAAAGAAAACGTGAACGTGACGAAGAAAAGGCCAACGAAGGTGCCGAATACAAGGCCAACGAAGAATATCTGTCAGAGGAGGCACCTGCCGCAGCTGTAACCCCTGTTGCAGAAGCCGTTGCAGAGCCTGAAGCTCCATCTGAAGAAGCATAATTCTATCAGAACAATAAAAAAATCCCGGGCGTCAAATCCCGGGATTTTTTTTTGCACCTTGTTTAATCAAACAACCACCAAATCCGCTCAGAACCCAGAATCTGACTTTTTTGGAATTAAGTGAACAGACTAAATTTATTTGCTCAGGTTCAATGGATCTCTTGATATCCAAAATCAACCTCCTGACCCATTGGTTCTGGAAAACAAGGAAACGTCTCTCAGACAGACAGTTCCTGTTGGTCCTTAGTGTTTTGGTTGGGATTCTTTCCGGTGGGGCATCCATTCTTTTAAAGTCATTCGTGTTTTATGTCCATGAAAATCTGGCCAGACTACAGATTTCAGAGACCTACAAATATGGAATGGTCCTTCTCCCCATGGTGGGTATCCTGATTACCGTATTCCTGATCAGAACCCTGTGGCCTGAAGAATTCAATCGTGGCTTATCCCCCATTGTTCAATCCATAAGAAGGGCAGGAGGAAAACTTCCCTTTTCCCAAACATACAACCACATTTTAACCAGCGGAATTACTGTCGGATTTGGAGGCTCAGCAGGATTGGAATCACCTATAGTTTCAACAGGTGCCGCAATTGGGGCAAACTTCGCTGATTTCAACCAACTCAGGGTTAAAGAACGGACCCTTTTACTCGCTTGTGGAATCGCAGCTGGGGTAAGTGCTGCATTCAACGCCCCGATAGCAGGTGTTCTATTTGCAGCAGAGGTTTTTTTGATTGAATTAAGCATTTCTGCCATTATCCCTGTAATACTGGCCTCGGCAACAGGTGGACTCCTTTCCAAAATAATTCTTGGAGAATCCATCCTGCTTCACTTTGAAATGAAAGAACCTTTCCGATCAGAAAATCTTCCTTTTTATATCATTCTCGGCTTTCTGACAGGTTTTCTGTCACTTTGGTTTTCAAAAACATCACATCAAACCAAAATTCAACTTGGGAAAATTAAAAATCCATATTTCAGGGCAATTACTGCCTCCTTGGGGCTGGGGGTATTGCTGCTCTTTTTTCCTTCATTTTATGGTGAAGGCTATTCCAATATTCTGGACCTGGCTACATTTCATACCTACAAAATATTTCAAGGGAGCGTATTGGGGAATTTTATGGAGCGCAAAACCTGGCTCTTTATTGCAGCAATTTTCCTGACAGCAATTCTCAAAGCTTTTGCGACATCGTTTACCCTAAGCGGAGGTGGAAATGGAGGTCAGTTTGCCCCCTCTTTATTTATGGGGGCCAATGCCGGCTTTGCATTCGCAATGGCATGCCATAAAATGGGCTTCATCTCTGTTTCCATCAGCAATTTTACAATTGTGGGCATGGCTGGGGTTTTAAGTGGTGTTTTTTATGCCCCAATGACCGGTATATTTCTAATTGCGGAACTTACCGGTGGATATGAATTAATGATTCCGCTAATGCTGGTTTCTGCGTTAAGCTACTCTGTTGTCAAACGCTTTCAACCAATATCCCTGGAACTACAAGATATTTCATTTTCAAATCGAGGGAAAAAGAAAGAGGACCAGGCAATCCTGGATCGACTGGACATTCGCCGAATGTTGGAGACGGATTATGACATTGTTCCACCGGATATGAACATTCAGAAATTTATCCCAATCCTCCAGGTCTCAGCACACAATACATTCCCAGTAGTGGGCAAAGATGGGGAACTACTTGGTTTAGTGATATTTAGCAAAGTAAAGGAATTGCTTTTTCAAACAAGTACCCTTGAAAAACAAACTATGTTCCAAATCATGTCGAAGCCAGTAGCTGTAATTAACTCTGAAGATGAAATTCCTGAAATTGTGGAAAAATTTGAAAGAACAAGAGCTTTTAGACTTCCCGTTCTGGTCCAGGGAAAATATGCCGGCTTTATCACCAAGGGCGGCCTCCTTAGCGAGTACAGAAGGGAGTTTTTAACAGGTACGCAGAAAAATCCCCTTTAAACCAAATATTCTCTGTTCCCTCCTTTAAACACAACGCAGGCTGCCTTCTGCAATAAAGAATTAATCAATTCCTGCCTTTTGTCCCAATTCCGGGGTCGGCCTTTCCGTTCAGTAAAGTATATCCATGAAATTGAAAATGGGATCATTCTTTCAAAACAAAGAATAATTGACCTGCTGCCATTAAAATAAAATGCTGTTAAGTTCAACTTCGGTCTACCCTCGTTGCTTACTCCAAAAAAATCGAAGAAAACCCAATTGCATTATGATGCATTAGAATAAACAAACTGGCTAAACTCGCAGCCATAACGAAGGAGAAGCATAACTATAGGCCAATTCAAGGAATGCCTGTTGTAAGTGCGATTGTTTTGGGAGGATTAAAATTCTTCCACTTAAGAGGGCTCAACGAACCGAGCATGCATCCGGTTTGACGTTTGGGAACTTACCCCACCCTTGAAATGGATACAAAGAAAACCTGAAGGCAAGACCCTTTGTTAAACCTGAAGAAAGGAAAGGTGGGGAATAGACCCATGAAAAACTGGAGGAAAAAAATCAGCCATTTGCCTGTATGTGACCAGGGTGGAACCGCCCCATCTTAATACTGATCTGATTTTTAAAAATCCACTGAATTTTGGGCTGTCACTACATGGACATAACCAGAAATTCGCTGAAATGAAACCACCATAGCAAAACAGACTGCTCGAGGGCAGTCTGTTTCAGGGTTGAGAAGAAAAACAACAAATTTTATTCGACCTCGGCAAGAGCAGGCTTTACCAATCCCTTATCTTCTAAAACCTTGGAACTTCCCGATTTTTCGTCTGCAAAACGCTCCCGGATTCGCTTCTCAATTTCCTCAGACAATTCAGGATTGTCAAGCAAAACCTGTTTTACTGCATCACGACCTTGTCCCAGTTTGTTTCCTTCATAGGCAAACCAACTCCCTGATTTCTTTACAATTTCCAGCTCAACACCCAAATCA
The DNA here is from genome assembly GCA_044375665.1 of Catalimonadaceae bacterium. Classification (GTDB taxonomy): domain Bacteria; phylum Bacteroidota; class Bacteroidia; order Cytophagales; family Flexibacteraceae; genus CAMDMI01. The sequence goes on along the minus strand of JBIPNA010000057.1, from coordinate 2,617 downwards.
ATAATCTCTCCTACTTTGGAAATGCCTTCACCATACATAATATCGAATTCGACTACTTTGAAAGGGGGTGCAACTTTGTTCTTAACAACTTTTACCTTGGTCCGGTTGCCTGTCACATTATCTGCCGACTCTTTTATCTGACCAATCCGACGAATGTCAAGCCGGACTGAAGCATAAAATTTTAAAGCATTTCCTCCTGTAGTCGTTTCAGGGTTACCAAACATAACCCCGATTTTATCCCGTAACTGATTAATAAATATGCACAAACAGCCTGTCTTGTTAATGGTGCCGGTAAGCTTACGAAGGGCCTGACTCATCAATCGGGCTTGAAGACCCATTTTGCTTTCGCCCATTTCTCCCTCCAACTCACCTTTAGGAACAAGTGCTGCAACTGAGTCAATTACAATAATATCAATAGCGCCTGATCTGATAAGATGCTCTGCAATCTCCAGAGCTTGTTCTCCATTGTCAGGCTGACTTATAAGCAGGTTCTCTGTATCAATTCCAAGTTTCTCTGCATATGACTTATCAAAAGCATGCTCTGCATCAATAAACGCCGCAATTCCTCCTGCTCGCTGCGCTTCAGCAATACAATGTAGGGTAAGCGTGGTTTTTCCCGATGACTCCGGACCATAAATCTCTACAATTCGGCCACGTGGCAGTCCCCCGATTCCTAATGCAATATCTAAACCGAGAGAGCCGGTCGAAATTGCTGGAACATCCATGACTTTTTCATCACTCAATTTCATTACGGTTCCCTTTCCGTATTCCTTATCCAGCTTGTCAATTGTGAGCTGCAGGGCTTTTAGTTTTTCTGCTTTGCTATCTGCCATAATTGAAAATCAGTTCGTTGTATTTTTTACTCATGTAAATTTAGTGATGCAAGGTAGAAAGGAGAAATGAATTGACAAGAAATTTTCTAAAATTATTGGCAAAAATACCAAAAATATTCGGAATTGAGCACTAAAACCCCCATAACAAAAAACCCGGACGAGGCCGGGTAAAAATTTAAAAACCAGTAAAACTAAAACTCAACTCCCAAAATTGATCGGATAGGTATCGAAACCCCACCTTTCAAAGAAACATAGTCTTCTGTTGTGGCCCAAACTGTAGTATCTACTACCTTGGTTTCATTGTCATGGGTTCGAAAAAATATGCGGACTTTCCCCTTAAAACTGTTTCCTAATCGTTCAGCGCGACGCAGGGAAAACAATCGGTACACTTTTTCCCAGTCGCCTTTTAATACTTCTGTTTGGGCGAAACGGAACAAATTCACTTGTTCCTTAAGAATGACATTGGACGTGTGCATGGTTTCTTTGATGAAATTGTTTACGTTGAGATGGGTTCCTCTTTCTTTCATAACCTATCCGGCAAATGCTCAGATGGGTTGGTACTAAAGATGGAATTTTTTGTAGCTCAAAGGTAATTCTCAGAATAATACAATTTATCCTTGTTTTTATTAAAATAGTACACTTAATGTTGGCTTTTTAAAACCCAGGCAATTCGCCATACTTGCATTCTCTAAACTGGTTTTCAATCCACTAAAAACCCGTTTTTTTAACTCCAGTTGATTTTTCTATTGATTCCCAATGCGAGCAGATTGGCACTACTCTCCACAAAAACTTACTTGTACGTTGCGTTTTGTCGATTTCGATTCAGCATTTTCATTCATTACCCAGGTGGCCTTGCTGGCAGCCAGATACGACCATCATCCGGTTTGGAGCCAATCCTACAATGAGGTTAAACTGGAGTTGTTTACCCACGATGCGGGCAACCTGGTTAGCCAAAAAGACCGGGACCTTGCAAAAGAAATTGACCGAATCCTGGTACCTTACACTTTCTTTCAAAATGACTAATAGAATTCTCAGGAGATCATTCCTGATCTTAGCTTTCTTTTCGCTTGGCAGCTATAAAGTCCTTGCTCAATTTCAATTACCACAAGCAAGGTTAAGCGATGAAAGAAACAATGAGTTTATTTTAAAAAATGCAACCCTGATCTCAGAACCAGGCCAAAAAATAGATTCAGCGTTTTTACATATCAGAGACGGAAAAATTGTGGCAAGCGGGAAGGTGTCATTGGCACCCAAAGGAATATTCTCCATCGATTTGAGTGGGGCCTGGATTTACCCATCATTTATCGACTTGTTCTCAACATACGGCATGCCGGCTATCCCGGCGGCAACCCAGGCTTCTTCAAAACCTCAGTATGAACGGACCAGCCCCGGAGCATTAGCGAGCAATCAGACCCTAAGACCAGAATTGGATGCATCCACCTTATTTCAACCTCTGCCTAAAGATGCGGAAGAATTAAGAAAACTGGGTTTCGGGATGGCAGCTGTGTGCCCAAAAGATGGCTTGATGCGGGGAAAAGCATGTTTGGTTTCTCTGGGAAACGGATCTCCTTCGGATGAGTTGGTAAAAAGTAACCTATATCAAAGCTTATCCTTTCAAAAAGGAAGTTCTTCACAAGTCTATCCCAGTTCGCAAATGGGGGCTATTGCTTTGCTCCGCCAAACATTTCTTGATGCCTCATGGTATGCTAAAGCACTTGAGAAAAGTCCAAATCTTTCCCTGGAAACGCTGGCAAATTCACAAAATGCACTTTTCCTTTTTGAGA
>JBIPNA010000372.1:0-3567 GCA_044375665.1 Catalimonadaceae bacterium | reverse complement strand
TTGAATATGTAAAAGCGGGATTTTCAACCTGGCCTCAGGAGGGCCAGCAATGGATAGATTTTATTACCCAGGAACCAGGTGGCTCTGTTTTTTGCTCCGATACCACCGATTTGTACCGGATTTTCAGTGGACGCCTTTCCTATGCAAAAGGTGCTATGCTTTTGAGAATGCTCCAATGGCAAATCGGCGATTCAGCCTTCTGGGCAGGGATCCGGTCTTATATCAGAGACCCGCAACTTGTTCATGGTTTTGCCCGCACCCAGGACCTGATCGACCATATGGAACAGGCCTCAGGAACTCAGCTGGACGATTTTTTTGCCGACTGGTACAAAGGGCAAGGCTACCCGATATTCACCATCTCCGGCGATCAGCAAGGCAACTCCTTCAACCTGAACCTCAGTCAGGTATCAGCCCATAATTCAGTTTCGTTTTTTGAGGCTTTTGTACCCATTAAACTATACTGGCCCGGAGGCGACACATTGATCCGGATTTATCATACGCAAAACAACCAGGTATTCAACCTGCAACTCCCCTATCTTATAGACTCAATTGCTTTTGACCCGGAACGATATCTGCTTGCAAAGTCCAATGTTTTCTGGAATCCGACGGGTATCCCGAAGAGCCAGGTGCTTCCTCCCTTGAGGGTGGTTCCCAATCCTGGGTCCGGTTTTGTGTCGGTAGAAGGTGCCGAACCAGGAGAAACCCTGATTCTCGAAAATATCCAGGGGAAAGAGGTTTTTCGGATCAATCTGTCTCTGGCTTCATCAGGATTTAACCTTTCGCCGATGGCACCCGGCCTGTATTTCCTGAAAAGCGCAAACAGGCTTAGAAGGGAGCCCGTCCGGGTAGTCCGCCAGTAATTACCCCATAACAGAAGGTAATTCAAGGTTCCAAAATCAGGGAGGTAATAAAATTGCGCTTTTGGGACCAAAAGGTCACAGGCTTTCGCCCATTTTTACATCAGCGCCATAGCCCTGTGCCATAGCGCCTTTACACATTGAATTTTCTTGCCTATGAAAAAGCATACCCTGTTTGCTTTGGGTTTACTCTTTCTCGTGCATGGTCTTCAGGCCCAAAGGCCCGATTCTACCATTCAGGAGCTGGCTAAACAAAAGATGACAATTTTCTCCCGGTTGATGGAACAACTGGCAGCACCCGGCCTTGACCTGACCACCAGAGCAAGGATTGAAAGGACCCTGGAGGGTGACTTTCTCGATAATCGTGGCGTGTATTTTCATCAGGATCTGACCAACACGCTTGGACATCAGCAGCAACTTGCCGTAAGCAGCTACTTCAGTCAACTGAAAGTTCTTTATCCAAACGGAGCCTCCCTGAATTCATCCGATTTCCAGGTGAGTCCGGTTTTCTACAATCCTGGCAGGGATATGTATTACATGGTCTTTAGAACAACCCGGAAATTCCGGGGCTTGAATGCTTTGGCCAAAAAAGAGGTCGTCATTGAAAAAGTCATAGACTATCAGGTGAAGTTAATAGAAGGAGGATTATTGGGTATTGATATATTGAACTCCACCCTTTCAGAAGGGCCATTGGAAGTCCCCCCCGGATTGGATATTCTTCTTAAAGACGTAAAATCTGAGCTCAATTACTCTGGAAGCCTTATCCCGGAGGAGTTCAAAATTGAGGAAGCCAGAAAACTATCGGCAGAGAACAACGAAAAAATCCAGCGCTACGAAAAGATGGAGGAGGTAATGGAGAGAAGGGATGAGTCACCTGGAGAGCGTCAGGCAAGAAAAAAGCGGGAGAAAGCAGAAAAGGCAAGACTGAACAAAGAAATCGCCAAAGCAAGAGCAGAGCGGAAATCACTGACTACCCACCGTTTACATTTTCGGCTTGGGTTTGGATACCACGTTGCAGACAGCACCATTTATCAGCTGCCGAACCGGATTGTTCAAAAGAAAACAGAGTCATGGCTGGTAAAAACGGATGTTCAATATAAGTTCTATGGCTTAAACCGTCTCCCTGACGGGAAATGGGAAAAAGCCCATACGATGGGACTATTTATGAACTATGGTCAGCAAACCGCATCTAATGTCCGCAACCTGATGGGAACCGGGCATTCGGGTCCTGAAGCCGATACAAGTCAGCCAGGAAACCGGTTTTTCGAAGCCGAACTTGGACTGATGCTTAGGGAAGAATTCAGAGTGAGTGGTGGATTTGGGCAAATGCACTATCCAACGACAACCGATGGAATCCGCCAGTTGGCAAAACAGTCGTACATGTCCCTTACTGCTGGCATATCGCCCAGACTATACTCTTTTCTGGAGATGGACTTTAATGTAACCGGACTGTATTTAAACGGAACACTGAGGCCAAGAGCAAATGTGAATATGGTTTTGTTGTTGAAGGCCAGGAAGCGTTGAAATAAAATTTTCCATTTCAATCCTGAGATTAAACTGTTTTTAGTTTGGTTCCCTCAACCCGGAACCTGCATATTTGGGTCATGTTGAGACCCCTTTTTTTGTTTTTTTTAGCCTGTCTCCCTTTCTCAGGCCATTCGCAGAATACATTATTGTTTGAAATTCAAGGCAAAGGCCTGAAAGGGCCTTCGTATTTATTTGGAACAATGCACCTGATTTGTCCGGATCGGTTTCAGACTTCGGACAAAGTAAAGTCCAGGCTTCAGCAGGCAGAGCAGTTAATTCTTGAACTGGACATGAGTGCCCCAAAATTTAAAGAAAACATGCAAAAGGCGCTTTTGTATCCTGAAGGCCAGGACCTGCAAAAAAACATGCTGCCCAAATCCTATGACTCACTCAAAACCTGGTTTTCGGCCCGGGCTGGAATAGATCTGGACAAGTTGAAACAAATGAAGCCTTTAGGTCTGATGAGCCTGATGTATATGAAAATGTTGAATTGCATGCCGGAATCTGTAGAAGACCGGTTGGTTTCATTGGTAGCTGAACACAAAAAACCCGTAGTAGGTTTAGAATCGGCAGCCTTCCAGGCAAACCTTTTTGAAGGGATGGGAGATCCTGCAGAGCTAATCCTGGAGATAATAAGAAAGCCTGAGGAAGCAAAAGCAGAGCTGGATACCCTGGTTTCGATGTATGTGCGTGAGGATGTCAATGGGTTGTACAAAGCCATTCAGGAAAGCCATTTTTCCGGAGAAGGGTTTCAGAAAAAGCTGCTTGAAGACCGAAACAAGGCCTGGATTCCAAGGATTGATATCCTTTGTAGAGAAAAATCTTCATTTATCGCTGTTGGTGCCGGCCACCTGGGCGGACCCGAAGGCCTGATCGCATTGTTAAAAAAACAAGGATATCAGGTTACACCTGTGCATTAAGGAGCATTAAGGTTGAGATCCGGAAGGAAACTAAACCGGCTAAACAAAATTTTACCAAAAAAGACCTTCGTGGCGCCAATTTTATGACACCCGAAACGCTATCAGATCTTGAATTTGGCTCTCAGTTCGACCAGATCAATCAGGATATGGCAAGTTTTATTGCCAGTCGTTACAAAAAAAGCGCTGATATCGAAACCAGGTTTAAAATTTGGTGGCTTTCATTCGCCACATTTTGTGTAGAACGTCCATTTGATATGATTTAT
>JBIPNA010000371.1:0-3583 GCA_044375665.1 Catalimonadaceae bacterium | reverse complement strand
TCTTTGTAGGTATCGATGTTTTTCCCCAGGTAAACAGGCTCCGACCAGGTTTCTGTTTTGTCGTTGTAAGTGGACGTAAAAAGATCGTTTTGAAATTTGTTGGTGCTGCCGTTGGTGGTAAAAACAACTGTTTTCAGGTCATTTGAAAAAAATATATCACCCGAAAAAAAGCGTGGATCTGGAACAATGGGAATTTGATAAGGGAGTTTCCAGTTCTCATCCACATAATCAGAAACATATAATCTGGCATCGTTTCCCTGAACTTTATAGAGGAGCAGCTTCGAGTCGTTATCCAGGAGTTGAATGGCAATATAATCCAGGTCTTTGTTCCGGCCTTCCACCAAACGAATGGGAATCGCTTTGCTCCAGGTTCCATCCGGAAGTTTTCGGGAGGAAAAGATTTTTTCCTTGTATTCACCGTCATCTAGTAATTTTTCTTCCATATACCCCCTTTTCCGACTGGTAAACACCATCATTTTGCCGTCATAAGTAAGCATGGGATGAAATTCTGAATAAATCGAATTGATGCCATTCCCCATATTTTCTATGATGTAAGGCTGCAGGCTGCTGTTCATCATGGACTTGGCAATTCCAATCTGACGGAGGTATTGATCAGCCTCCCTTTTGAAAGATTTGTCGATGGGAAATACATCCAGGTATTGCTCTAAGTATTTCGCTGCCGAATCCCATTGCTCGTCCAGATGAAATGCCCTCCCGAGCCAAAAAGGAAGATAGCTATCGGTAACTCCGGCTGTTCTGGCTGCCAGCACATGCCCAATGGCCTTTTTCCCAATCCCAAGTCTTGAGGCGCAGATTCCAGCTTTGTAAGCCACATTTTTCTCGAACTGGACGTCCTGAAGATATTCCTCAAAACCAATCAGGGCATTTCTATAGTCTTTATCCAGGTAATAATTTTCAGCAGAAACGATGCTGATACCTTCCACCTGAGCCTGGGCCAAAAAAGGGATCAAGGTGATGAGCAGGCCCCAGAATATTCCTTTACGGAAAGGTGAGTTCATGAAGAGGTGGAATGAATTTTCGTTGCGACCTTTATACGTCAAAGGCAACGCAAAGTAAACAAGTCCATCGCCCACACAAAATGAGAAAACAGATAAATTGGGTTTATGTGACTTAAGAGGCATTTTTTTCTTTGTTTTTTCTTCATTTCACGGGTTGAATCTGAAGATGAACAATATATTATCTTAACTTTAAAACCTGATTCCATCCATTTTTCTCATTGGATACAAGTAATATCAGTGGATTTAAAAGCGGTTTTTCATCTGGCTGTTTCCGAAATTCTTTTTCCTGTTTTTGACACCAAAGGGTCAGGGAAGGAGGATTAAATCTGTATTAACTGCGCTCGGGATTCTGAAACCTTTCCATGCTTAGGGCAATTTTCTACAAACGATACGAAATCTGTTAAAACCCCTCTTTTCAACCAATCCTGATTTGCGCTGAATTGTTCGCTTTTCTTTTGGTGAAACGGTGCAATTTGCGGGCCCAATTTTTCATGCGTCTTCTATATACTTATTTAAAGCGCCATACCGGCCTGATTGCAATAGCGCTTCTTCTGGCCTCAGTGAACCAGGTTTTTTCTATGCTCGATCCCTATCTGGTGGGAAAAATTGTAGATACTTATCTGACCCAATTTCAGCAATACGACAAGCAGACGTTTTTATGGGGAGCCGGAAAATTGTTGCTGGGGATTGTAGCTGTTGCTTTCATTTCGAGAATAGCCAAAAACTTTCAGGACTACTATGTCAATGTAATTACCCAACGGATCGGAGCCAAAATATATTCCGACGGCCTTTCTCATTCCCTTGAATTGCCTTATCAGGTTTTCGAAAATCAGCGCTCAGGCACCACCCTTACTGTTTTACAAAAGGTTCGTACAGACATTGAAAAATTGATTCAGGCCTCTGTCAACATTTTATTTACAGCATTTGTTGCTTTGGTTTTTGTTGGGGTTTATGCAGTCAAAGTACATTGGCTTGTAGCCCCGATGTATCTGGCAACCATTCCGCTTTTGGGTTCTGTAGTGTATTTTCTGGGGGGAAGAATCAAAACCATTCAGAAAAGACTGGTTGCACAAACAACCGAACTTGCCGGGTCTACGGTAGAATCCCTCAGAAACATCGAGCTAATCAAAGCCCTGGGATTGAGTCAGCAGGAAATCCTCCGGTTGAACCAGACCACTGACCGGATTCTTGATCTGGAGCTGGAAAAGGTCAAGTATCTGCGGATGCTCAGTTTTGCCCAGGGAACCATGGTTAATCTGCTCCGCACAGGGATCATGTTTGGCCTCTTGTATCTTGTGTATAATGGAGACATTTCACCTGGTCAATTCATGACCCTGATTTTTTACTCCTTTGCCATCTTTAATCCCCTGCAGGAAATGGGGAATATCATCAATATTTACAGGGAAAGTCAGGCCAGTCTGGAAAACCTCGATGCCATCCTGAAGACACCTGTAGAGGAGATTTCTTCCCATGCTGTTCCTCTTGAAGGAATCGACCAGATTGATTTCCAACATGTTCACTTTCGTTATGAGGGCGCTGGATCGGATGCGGTTGAAGACGTCTCTCTCAGCCTGAAAAAAGGCGAAACGGTTGCTTTTGTAGGACCGTCGGGTTCCGGAAAGTCAACCTTGATCAAGCTTCTTGTCGGGTTGTACCGTCCTGTTTCAGGTACAGTTCAAATCAACGGAATTACCCTGAACAACATCGACCTGAATGGCCTCCGTTCCCAGCTGGGACTGGTCACCCAGGAAACCCATTTGTTTGCCGGAAGTATCCGTGAGAACCTGATTTTTGTGCAGCCTGATGCTGATGAACGGGCGCTGATGCATGTTTTGAAAGAAGCTTCCTGCGACAATCTCCTGACCCGTGCCCCACAGGGACTGGATACCTACATTGGTGAAGGGGGCGTAAAAGTATCCGGTGGGGAAAAGCAGCGGCTTGCCATTGCCCGTGCCTTGCTGCGAAATCCAAGAATGCTCATTTTCGATGAAGCTACTTCTGCCCTCGATTCGATTACTGAAAACGACATCATGCACACCATAAAAGCCATCAGTGCACATAAAGAGCATCTGGTAGTAATGGTGGCACATCGGCTTTCAACCGTCATGCACGCCGACAGGATTTTCGTCATGGAGCATGGTCATCTGGTAGAGCAGGGCAGCCATGAAGAACTTCTTCAGTTAAAAGGCCTGTATTCTGCGATGTGGAGACAGCAGATAGGCGAGAGAAGGGAAAAAGCCTCTGTTTAAGGGGCTATTGTCCAACATTAGAACAGCGGATTATTTCAGCCTGATGTAGGGCAATCTTTTGATAAGTCCCTGTGCATCTTCTGCTTCAGCCCAATAGGTTCCGGAAGGTAAATGGCTCAGGTCTATGGAATGCGATCCGGCCTGAATGACATCTGAAAAAACTACCCGACCGAACATATCGCGGAAACTGAATTTTGCTTCCAGAGGCCCGGTCCAAAGCACTTCCATTTTCCCTGAGCCTGGATTGGGAAACAACTGGATAGAGGTCGCGGAATTTTCTGATTTCTGGTTTCCGGTAACCAGGTCATTGAAGCG
>JBIPNA010000001.1:0-42705 GCA_044375665.1 Catalimonadaceae bacterium | reverse complement strand
AGCAAGCCTATTTAAGGGCAGTCTTTCTGGCCTCTCAGCACGATTCAGTTGCGTCATTAAATGCATTGAAGGATGCGATGAAACTCGGTTTTCTTGATGCCGCAAGGGCGGATAGTCAGCCTGAATTCCAGATTCTTAAATCTTTTGAAGACTATCTGGTTTTCCTCGAAAAGATGAAATCTAAATAAAATTAAAACGCAGGCGCCGGCTTCAAAATGCCTGGGCCTGACTGGTTGAACATCCAAATTATTCAGGTTGAGATCGATTCCGGTTTAGGTAAGTGCGATCAATGAGATTCAGAAAAATCCCTGCAGATACAAAGGCCATACCCATCAAAGAAATCCAATCAAAAACTTCTCCATAAAAAGCAAATCCTAGCCCAAGTGCAAGCAGAATGCCTGTATAATTTAAGAAAGTAACTTGTTGCAAACGCTCAAGTTGAATGGCCCGGGTCATGCAGTATTGACCAGCTTGCGTACAAATTCCCATCAGGATGGCAAGTGCCCAGTCCCATCCTTTTGGACTCACCCAATTTAATGCAGAATAAATGCCTGAAATGGGTAATGCCACCAAAGGAAAATATAGAATAATGACCAATGGATGTTCGGTCTGGTTCAGCTTTCGAACAGCATTATAGGCTATTCCAGAAAAAATTGCCGATGCCAGGCCGAGCCCCACGTAGGGAAGGGGAATTCGGGAATCGACTCCTTTGATTAAAAACACCCCGGCCATGGACAAAAGAAAAAACAACCACTTCCAAACGCTCATTTTTTCGGAGAGCAAAAAGGTAGCAAACAGAGCGGTAAAAACAGGGCTGGTATATTGAATGGCAACAGCCGATGCCAGTGGCATTTTTTGTATGGAACTAAAGTAGAGCCATAAAGCCATTATTCCTGCAATACCTCGGATGATGAGCCAGGAGTGTTGGGTCCCAAAGAAGTAAACGCCAGCCCTCCATATCCCTAAAGAGCAAATAATAAATGAAATAGCCGATCTGAAAAAAATCAATTCCAGCGCTGGAATGTATGATAGCTCCTTTACACAGAGATTCAGGATGGCGTAAAAAAACGTAGAGGCCAGCATGAAGCTCTTACCTTTTGACCACAGTATCATAGGGCAAATATGGCATTACTGAGTTTGGTTTTGGGAAATTACCCTTGAAGGGGCCAAATTGCCAGCCAACCAAAACTTTAACATGAGATTATTTCCATTTGTTGTTCCGCTAGTTATTGGCGCTATTTTCTCATCCTTTGCTCAAAAACCTAAACCAATTTATAAAAATGAGACTATGCCAATTGAAGTCCGTATCCAGGACTTGTTGAGTCGGATGACGCTGGAAGAAAAAGTGGCACAAACACTTTGCATCTGGAACCAAAAGAAGAAGATGCTGGATGAGGACAAGAAATTTTCTCCTGAAAAGGCGGCTTCCACAGGCATTCTTAAACATGGAATTGGTCAGGTTGCCCGGCCAAATGAAGTGAAGAACAAAGACAGCAGGTCAGCAAAAGCAACAGCAGAATATGCAAATGCGTTGCAAAAATGGGTATTAGAGAATACCCGGCTGGCTATTCCAGTAATGTTTCACGAAGAATCTCTGCATGGGAATCAGGCTTTCCAATCCACCCATTTCCCTTCCCCTTTGGGGATGAGTTCCTCCTGGAATGAGCAGTTATATGGGGAGGTATACTCCAAAATTGCAGAGGAAGTCCGGCTTCGTGGGGGGCACCATGTTTTGGCGCCGGTTTTAGATGTGGCACGTGATCCGAGGTGGGGAAGGACAGAAGAAACCATGGGAGAAGATCCATACCTGATCTCCAGATTGGGTTTGGTCCAGATTCGGGCTTATCAGGGAGAGGGCCCTGTTTTTGGGCCAACCAAGGTGGCTGCTACCCTGAAGCACTTTGGCGTTCACGGACAACCAGAAGGAGGTATCAATGTGGGTCCGGTAAGCATGGACGAGCGAACTATGCGGGAATATTTCCTTCCTGGTTTTGAAGCCTGCATCAAAGAGGGAAAGGCATGGGGTGTAATGCCTTGTTATAATGAACTAAATGGCTTACCAGTCCATGCCAGTACCCGATTGCTTCGTGACATACTTCGAAAAGAATGGGGTTTTAAGGGATTAATTGTTAGTGACTATGAAGGGATTCAGCAAATACAGACACTTCATCAGGTTAGTGGCGATTCATCCCTTACTGCTTTAAAAGCTTTTCAGGCTGGTATAGATATTGAAACCCCGGACCCATGGGCTTATCCAAAATTGGCTGGTCTGGTTAAGACCGGAAAAATTCCAATGGCTGACCTGGATTCAACGGTGGCCAGAATCCTGCGTTTGAAATTCAGTATGGGATTATTCGAAAAGCCATTTGTAGATCCTGAATTGGCGGACAAAAGAGTTGGAAATAAGGAAATGCGGCAATTGGCTCTTAAAGCCGCGAGGCAATCGATTGTGCTTTTAAAGAACGACCAAAACCTGCTTCCATTGAACCTCTCAAAATACAAAAAAATTGCCTTGATCGGGCCCAATGCCGCCCGCTGTGTGCTTGGAGGCTATGCCGATAGGCCAAGACAATGCATTTCACCTTTGGAAGGACTGAAAGAAAAACTTGCTGGAAAGGTCGAATTATTGTTTGCAGAAGGTGTTCGAATCAACGATTCCGGGGATTGGTTTGACGATGAGGTTAAACTTTCCAGCCCGGCAGAAAACCGAAAACGAATCAAAGAAGCGGTTGAAGTTGCCCGACAGGCTGATTTGGTGATATTGTGTCTGGGTGGAAATGAGGCCACGAGCCGGGAGGCCTGGGCCCCTGGCCATGCCGGCGACTTAACAGATCTTGATTTGCTTTCAAATCAAAACGAATTGGTTGATTCCATAATGAATACCGGCAAACCGATTGTGGCTGGTGTTTTTAGCGGACCTCCGTTATCAATCAGATCTCTTAGTAACAAAGTTTCTACTTTGATGCAGTGCTGGTATTTGGGCCAGGAAGGTGGAACAGCTTTCGCCGAGACCATTTTGGGCGAAAATAACCCTTCAGGAAAGCTAACCATTTCCATTCCCAGATCAGTCGGTCACATTCCATGTTTTTACAATTACAAGCCCAGTAGTCGGAGAAACTATCATTTTGATTCAACCTCGGCACTTTTCCCATTTGGTTTCGGTTTGAGCTATACCCAATTTTCTTACGGGAAACCTCTTCTTTCAAAGTCCCAAATAGGAAAAGAAGAGTCAACGGTATTGGCCATTGAGGTTGCCAATAAGGGTCAGGTGGAAGGTGATGAAATTGTTCAATTGTATATCAGAGATCTTGTTTCCGGTCTTACACGCCCGGTAAAAGAACTCAAGGATTTTGCCAGGGTTACATTAAAGCCAGGGGAGACAAAAACAGTTGAATTTAAAATTACTTCTGAAAAGCTTTCCTATTATGGGCCGGACAACCGGAAGGTTCTGGAGCCTGGTAATTTTTCGGTTCAGGTAGGTAAAAGCAGTATCGACTTACAAAGTGTCGAACTAAGGGTACAATAAGTTAGGAGGACAAAAGATAAATTTTTTTAACAAGGTTGTTTAGAACAATTTATGCCATCTTGAACAGGTAATTTTATTTATCTCAGTTGAAAAGCGGACTTTCCCAAAAAGAAGCAGAGGATTTGCTAAAGCAGTTTGGCCCCAATTCCCTTCCAGATGATCAGGGAAGACATTGGGTCAGGCGGATTTTAGAAGTTATCCAGGAACCCATGGTTTTGTTGCTTCTGGCTGCAGCGCTGCTTTACCTCGTTTTAAATCAATGGCAGGAAGGGGTTTTGCTCCTCGTTGCGCTCCTTTTTGTTGCTTCCATTTCATTATTTCAAACGCTTCGAAGTGACAATGCTTTAAAAGCCTTAAAGAAAGTCGCTCAAAGTAAGGTTCAGGTTCATCGTGATGGGTCGTGGCAAACCATTAACTCTGAGTTTTTGGTGCCCGGTGACCTGGTTGGTCTGGAGGAAGGATTGAGGATACCTGCAGATGGATTTTTGGTTACTGGCCATGATGTTGCAGTAAATGAGGATGTGCTCACAGGAGAATCCGCTCCGGTCCTGAAGAGCAATGGCGATGCTATTTCTGCGGGAACTTTATTGGTTTCGGGCTCATTGGAATTCTATGTAGAGAAAACCGGAATCAGGACAGCCTGGGGAAGAATCGGAAAAAGTCTGACGAGCATTCAAAAAGAAAAAACCATACTCCAGCTTCAGGTAGAGCGGTTTGTAAGCAGAATGGCCACCATTGGATTCCTGGCTTTTTTGCTCCTTCTCGGGGTTCAATACTACCGAAGTCATGAGATTTTGACCTCCCTTCTTCAGGGATTGACCATTGCCATGGCATTGATACCTGAAGAAATTCCAGTCGCATTTGCCAGTTTTATGGCACTTGGGGCAGTGAAAATGGGGCGTTTTGGAGTCCTTACCAGAGAACCCCAAACCGTAGAAAGCCTTGGTGCGGCAACAGTAATTTGTACAGATAAAACAGGAACCTTAACCCAAAAGGGAATGGAAGTTGTTCGCATCATCGGGCCCACTTGCGAAGCAGCAATACCTTCCGGAGAGCCTTTGCCGGAAGAGCTGGCGTTGTTGGTTCGCATTGCTCAATTGGCTTCAGAAGAGAAACCTTTCAATGAAATGGAGAAAGCCATCAGAAGAATGGCTTCGGGTACTGTTCGGCCTCCAATGGTTTTTGAATATCCGCTTGAAGGGAAGCCTCCAATGATGACCCATATTTTTCAAACACCCCAAGGAAATCTTGCAGCTGGAAAAGGTGGTATCGAAACTGTACTTTCAGCAGCGAAAGTTGATCCGGAGGTTCAGTTGTTTTGGAAGGGCATTGCTTCAGATTGGGCCGAAAAGGGCTACAGGATTTTAGCTGTCGCTCAGGCCTTCGTCGGCAGTGAACCGTTTCCTTCATCTCAGCAAGAATTTAGTTGGCAATTTCTTGGCTTGCTGGTGCTTCAAAACCCACCAAAACCCAATGCGCATCATGTCGTGGATCAGTTTCTGAGAGCAGGAATTCAGGTTCGGATGGTAACCGGAGATTCTCCTGAAACAGCTGTGGCTATTGCCAGCCAGGTTGGAATTCCCCAATCAAAAAATTGGATGACCGGTAGTGAGGTTCTGGAATTGTCGAAAGAAGATCTGAAGATGAAAATCAAAGGAATCTTTGTGTTTGCCCGTATGTTCCCCGAGGCCAAGCTAAAATTGGTTGAAGCTTTAAAACAAGATGGAGAAGTTGTGGCAATGACCGGTGATGGGGTAAACGATGGCCCGGCTCTAAAAGCTGCCCACATAGGTGTAGCGATGGGAAAAAGGGGGACAGAAGTTGCCCGCCAGGCGGCGTCTCTGATATTGATGGAAGATGATCTCGGAGGGATGGTTCATGCAATTGCCCTGGGTCGTCAAATGTATCAGAATCTTAAAAAGGCAGTCTCTTATATCATCACCATCCACATTCCGCTCATCCTTGTAGTCTCATTTCCGCTCATCATCGGTTGGAGGGATGAGGCTTTATTTTGGCCTTTACATGTCATTTTTTTCGAATTGGTCATGGGCCCGACCTGCTCTATTGCATTTGAGAACGAGCCCCCGGATCCTGATTATATGCTTCAACCACCCAGGGTAAAACAAGATTCTTTTTTGTCGTCGAAAGAATTGATCAGAAGTTCCCTTCAGGGAGTGTTGATCGCTGTGGTGTTAATGGCTTATGTCTTTTTTTACCTCAAAAATGAATTGGGCGAAGAGGTACAAAGGACCCACCTTTTCGTCGCTTTAATGGCATCCAATCTTTGGCTGACATTATCAGCCAGATCGGGCCATCTGCCTTTTTGGAAATCTTATTTTCGCCCCAATTCAATTTTGATGTCCATTTTAGCTGGAACCCTTTTACTTATGGGTCTCTTTTTGGCCTGGCAACCAGCAAGATCTCTTTTTGGATTAGCCGGGCTTTCCGGGGCTCAGATGGTTATGTGTTTTTTGGTTGGTTTCTTCCCTGTGGCCCTTATTGAATTGGTTAAAATATTGAGATTTTATAAAATCGTACCTTGAGCAACTGAATGTAACCAGCGGAATTTTTCGCGTATAGAACAAGTTTTCCTGATGAAAATGATGAGACTATTAATTGGTTTTGCTTTTTGTTTTTTACCAATCCTGGTATTCGGCCAAAAGCAGGTTACCCACCTGGTTTTATTTAAATTAAAACCAGGCATTACAAAGACAGATCAACGCTATAAAACAGCGGTAGAAGCACTCGAAACACTTCCTCAAAAAATCAGCTTTATCAGTGATTGGCGGGCAGGAGAAAATTTTTCAACCCGTCCTATCGCTTTTGATTACGGAGTGTGTTTAATTTTGGAAAGCAAGGCAGATCTCCAGAATTATTTGGTTCATCCTGCACATGTTCAGGCTGCCAACTTATGGAAAGAAATAGCCGATTGGAATCTGGTGGATTTTGAAGAATAGCCTTAATACGGGGCTATGTGTAGCTTACCCACCATTGTCCTTTATTTTTTGCCTTAACATTTTCAAACCATCTGCAAGGGAAGTAGGTAACTACAATTAAAACCAGCCAGATGACATAGAGCATTGGCAGGCCATAGCCATAGCCAGAAGGAATTCCAAAAGGAGTGTCTGCTTTGCCGAGGTCTGAAAGAGGCATGCCTTCGATTAAAAAAAGACCCACCGCAACCAGGTGGACAGTAAAAAGGTGCAATACGTAAAAAAACATAGGCACCCGCCCAAAGGTCAGAAGCATTTTCTTTAAGGTGCCGGTTGCCCACCGGTCGAGACACCAGAAAAGAATGGCCGATATTCCTAAAGTAGCCAGAATATATTGAAGCGAGGGTGGATACTTGGAAACATCCCAGAATTCAAACCAGAAGTTTCTTGTAAAAGGGGTAGCGGACCAAGGAAACCGATCACCATAAACATTCCAGATCCGGAGACCCCCAAAAAGACCAAGCCCTGCAAGACCATAAATAGCAATAGATTTTCCCGACTTTCGATTTGGGCTATTGGAGAAAAAACTCCCTAACGCGAACCCCAACGACATAATGGCCAGCCAGGGCAAAAAGGGATACGGAACAAAAAAATCAAAGGTCAACCCCTTTACCATGCCTCCTCTGAAAGTAAGGACTTCAAACCAGGGATAATCAATTTCAACAGCGGAAAATGTTCCAATTAAGAAATGCTGGACCAGTAAGTATCCAATTCCGGCAATTCCTGCGACCATTCTGGGAAAGAGAATGAGCAGAGACATGCCCATCATAGAAAGCCCGATGGCTCCAATGACCTGAATAAAAACAACCTGGAAAGGCGGGAGGAATGTCCATGCAAAATTTATAAGGGTTATTTCGAGGAATAGAAGCCAAAGCCCCCTTGTGAATAAAAAAAACGGAAGCCCTTTTTTGTCATTGTCTTTTTGAATGGAGATGGACACCCCCGCCAGAAAAACAAAAGTTGGAGCACATAGGTGGGTTACCCAACGGGTAACATACAAGCCCCAATGGCTTTTGTTGGGATCAAATGGATCAATGCCTTCTGAAACAGACCCAAAATACAGGAAGTCCCGGGCATGGTCAAGCATCATCAGAAGCATTACAAGACCTCGAAGCAGGTCTATGCTTTGGATCCTATTGTTTCGGGACTCTAAATTCACGTGTTTAATTGATAACCACCGACAAACAAGGAGATTTTATCCTAAAGAATAAAGCGGGTTAATAATTGTTAAGTCGATTTTTTTAAGTCTGGCAAGGTTGCACCTTTGCATCTTAAAGCGAAAAAAAAGTACACATCATGAAGAAAATTCTCCTTTCGGCTGCCATGATGGCAATGGTGGCCATCGCCGCCCAGTCCCAGGATAAGGCTGCTGTAAAACCTGCTCCGGCCCCTGCTGCTCAACCTGGAAATATGGCTGCTTTCAAATGGGTGGAAACCACCCGTGATTTCGGCAAAATTCCACAAGGAAAGCCGGTAACCCACGAGTTTAAATTCACCAACACAGGAAAAGTTCCTTTGGTGCTGAGCACCGTGCAAGCTTCCTGCGGATGCACAACACCTGATTATTCCAAAGAGCCTATTCCTCCAGGAAAGACAGGGACTATCAAAGCGACTTTCAATGCAGCTGCTGTTGGTTCTTTTAATAAGAGTGTAACTGTAAATGCCAATGTGGAAGGAGGTGCAACATATCTCGTTTTGAAAGGCGAAGTAGTAGCTCCTGAAGCAACAAAGTAAGCAACAACGCGAACGCGGTTTTTCAATCGCTGAGAGCCCTTTCCGATATGGAAAGGGTTTTTTTATGAAAAAAATCAGAACCCTTTAATATTAAATTTCATTATGGTTCATGTTGGAAACAACTAATCAGCATATACGCTGATTTTAAAAGTTAAGTCATAAGAAAGCTGTCCCTTTTAGTCCCTTTAAAAAAGACTTGCAATAGAATATTGAAAACTGGCTGGCTATTGGGTCCGGCAGACAAGTCTTATTTGTTTTCTCCTGTTACCTAAAAATGTAGCGGGCGCCAATTGACCCATAAGAAATGCCCAATCCATTATCATATCCTTTCGATTGATACATTGGCGTCCAGTCAATCGAAACTGCAACTGGTATTTTTTTAAATTTATATTCCAGGCCTGCCTGAACAAATCCACCAATAATTGTTTTGGGATAGGGTGTCCCTTTGTACGATTGCTTCCAGATCCAATAAAATACTCCTGGGCCGCCTCCGCAATAAAAATTCAGGTTTTTTGCCGATTCAATTGGAATGTGAAACTGCAGGGCCATTCCAGCAAAACGCCAGCGAATTTCAGGACTAAAAAAATGATAACCTGCCATAACCTCCCCGGCAAACTGCTTATTAAAAAAGTGCTTCGCACTTGCCAGATACGGCCCCCCAAGACGAACACCAGCCGACCATTCATACAGTTTGTCTGATCTTCGGGCTTCGGTAGTAAATGAAATTAAAAAGGCTATTATCATGAATAGCCTTGTCCCAATGTGGAGAATTTTGTTCATGGGCTTGAAGGAACAAAATTCCTCCACCTTAAACAAAAAAACTGGGCGTACAGATCAGATTCATCGAAATATTATTTTTGGGATAAAACTCAGGCAACAAACCTGTTTGGTATTATTATAATGAAATCTCAAAGACCACCCACTACCGACAACTCGATTTTCCTTGGTTTCTCACTTCGATTTTCAACCAGGAAAACTTTCCCCTCAGTATATTTTAGTTTGCCAACTCCTTCAAAATTTTCTGGTGCCTCGGCAATAAAGCAAATATACTTTTTGTTGATTTTCTGGCCGGCATCAATCCATTCGTAGGACTTTCTTCCAAAAAATGAAATACAATTATCCACCAATAATTTATAAGGTTGTCCCAATCCGGTGGTGCCGAATTCCAGGCCATGGGCATGTGGTTTCCGATCTTTCTTCCAATGCCATAAGTTAAGCCAGGGGTATTCCTTTGTTTTGAAAATATAGCCAATGATTAGCCTTAATTCAGGATTGGTTGCAGAAACCCAGCCTATTTCTGTGGTATCTGGAAAAATGTGAGAAGTTACATATCCCCGGTCTTCATTCACTTTTCTTAAATCTGCAAACCCATCTGTAAGATGGCCTTCGGGAAACGGAAAAGCATTCTTTTCAAGAGCATGAAAATCTGCACGTTGATCAAAACCAAGTCCCGCATTGCAGTCAATTAAAGTTTGCGGGCCCAGGAATGGAGGGCCAATCGTCGGATGTTGAGTGAAATTGTAAATTCTGTCGATAGAAGCTGTATTTTCTACTGTTTCAGACATCAGGAAACTTGTCCCGGAAATGGGCATAGAAACCTCCCTGGTTACTTTCAACTGATCTTTCGGACCAAAACATTCCACTTTAGCCATCAAGGTTTCATTTTTGGACTGGACCGGCTGGATGATTGTCCAGTTTAAGGTATTTACTTCTCCATTGTGCGGAACACCTGCCCTTTGCTCTGCCTCAGAGGCGGCTCCCCATCTTCCCATACATAGAAAATGACCTCTGAATACCGGGGCATTTTGGTTTGGCCTGGGCATATCTTTTGGCTCCAGTTTCCAGCTGAGCGGATTGATTGCATTTTTTTTCAATGAAAAATGGGTAATCGCAGAACCTTCAGTTTGAATTTCCAATCTGGCTTTTTGCCCTTCGAAAATCAAAGTGCTACCATTCTGGCCTACCAGATTTAAAACTGGGATGATTTGAAAAAAACAAATCAGAACTAAAAAAAACAGGCTTTTCATAAAATTTAGCTGGAAGAAATTTCAAGGCGAATGAAGGGATTGGTCATTCTTTCCTTTTCTACGGTCGTTTTATGTCCATGGCCAGGAAAAACCTGGGTTTCTAATGGTAAAGCGTAAATTTTCTCAAGAATTGATTTTTCCAGAGTAGGGTAGTGCCCGCCGGGCAAATCTGTTCTTCCAATACTTCCATCAAAAAGAACGTCTCCAGACCAGATCCGAGATGAGGCCCGGTGCAGAAATGCCACATGCCCCGGTGAATGCCCTGGTACTTCAATCACTTCAAATAATTCGTCTCCAAGGAATATCCTTTCAGATCCAAAGACTTTTCCCTCCTGCCCTGGTGTCCTGAAATCAAAAATCCCGAAAGATGGTCCGTAAACCTGGACAGCATGTAGCTGGGAAATTTCTGCTTCAGAAAGAAAATATGGGACTTTCCACTGCTGAATACAAAATTCAAGGCCAAGAACATGATCGATATGACAATGGGTTAGCCAAATTGCCTGCACCTCAAGAAGGTTTTCTTTTATGAAATGAGCCAACGTTCTTTCTTCCTCTTTGCCGTAACAACCAGGGTCAATGAGGATGCACTCTTTCTCTGAATTTGAAAGGATATAGGTATTCTCCTGAAATGGATTGAACGTAAAGGAATTGCATTGCAACATGACCGCAATTAACAAAATCGATTGAACCCTCAAGCAATTGCCCGGGAGTGCAATTGGTCAAAACAAGAAATTAAATTCCTTTGCCATTCCTTTTTCTCAATCCTGTTTGGTTTGGAAATTTTCCTACTTTTACCCCGAACATAACAAATTGCCCCCTTTCAAATCTCCTGCCCCAGTTGTCCAAAATCATCCAAAAGGGATAAGTGAGTTGAACGTCAGAATCGTATGGGATTAGACACCAACGGAATTAAGTTCGTATTGTCCTGCCGAAAGAATGGAACTTCTTTCAGAAGAACCCTGATGGTAGGTCGGCAAATTCTTAATCTGGAGTTTCAGGAGTTGAGAAAAGACCTTCAGGGCTTTTCACTTTTTTCCTCAGATGATCAGGTTCGCAATTTGCTTAGTTCTCATCAGGGTTATTCAGAGGGCCTTCTAAAACTTTTGGGGGCAGAGACTATTGATAGTCTTGATTACAGTAATTACGAAGGAGCCAATTTGCTTCATGATATGAACCTTCCCATTCCAGATGAGTGGAAAGCAAAATATGATACCGTATTGGAAAGCGGCTCCCTTGAGCACATTTTCAATTTCCCGGTTTCCATTGCCAATTGCATGGATATGGTGGCAGAAAATGGAAGGTTAATAGTTATTACTCCTGTAAATAATATTATGGGTCATGGGTTTTACCAGTTTTCTCCAGAAGTTTTTTACCGGGTCCTGAACGAACGCAATGGTTTCGAAATCGAGAGTATGTTGATTTTCGAGTACTCACCTGAAGAAAAGTGGTTTCAGGTTGAAGATCCCAAAAAAGTAAAAAGGCGGGTGGAGTTGATGAACTCAAGCGCAACTTATCTCTGCGTACGTGCGAAGCGGACAAAAATCAAGCAGATTATGGTTCAATTCCCACAACAAAGTGATTATGAAGATGCATGGGAGGGGCGTGAAAATTACTATTCCAGATTGGCCCAGGATAGAGATTCTATTGACAAACAGACCGATCCGTTCGTCCCCAAAAAGCTGATAAAAAGTATTTTACCTAAATTTTTCCTGGATGTTTTCCGGGCTTTTCGTTTGGTAAAAAAAGTGAAGTTCAATCCTGATTTTTATAAAGAAGTCAATATTTGGAAGGTATAAAAAAAACCGGACCCAACTGGAACCGGCTTTTTCACTTTAACCCTAAACTATTATGAGAACAAAGTGATGCTCCTTTTTAAGGGAGGATGATGTAAAGTCAGCTAAAAGGTTTTAGAATTTAGGGCAGGGAATCGGACTAACTTTTTTCTTCCGTCTTTTTGGATTGTCAAATTCGTAAGACAGGGAGATTTCATGGGATCCGGCAGTGCCTGGCCCCAGCTTGGAAATCGTTAGATCGTAGCTATAGCCAAGGCTAAAGAAATCGTGTTTAAAGCCCAGCAACCAAACCAGGGCGTCCTGGTTGTACAATCCTCTTTCATAATTTGCGATCGGAAGTCCCCGATACCACATACCAACAATCAAAGGCTTGACTGTTAAATATGCTCCAAGATCCAACTGTTGGAAATCGCCTTGTCTTTTGTACAAAATGGAAGGACTAATACTTTTGTCAGCTCCTTTGTTTAGGTAATCTGAACCATAAAGCCTCTTTTGGAGCGGAATTTTTGCGCCGGCCATCAAAGTAATACGCATAGGTAATTTCGAAGTCTGGCCTAAAAGAGATTGGTCTGGTTGGTTCATGTGCATTACACTTGTGCCTACCCAGATGTAGCGGCTATAAAGCAGGAATCCTGAGGAAATGTCGAAATATGAAGCCCTGTTTAAACTGGCCTGAGCCGGGTCCGAAGTTGGAATCGGAACAAAGTTTGCATTTAACTGATCGCGAAATGTAAGTTTTGTAAAGTCAACATTTCGATTGGCATAGCCGAATGAAAGGCCTGCACGGCCATTCCATTGGCTTGAAAAGTTGATTTCATAGGCATAACTCATCGCTATGGAGGTGGTGCTTAATCCACCAGTGCCTGCCTGGTCCCGATGCGCCACCAAACCAAATCCGGAATTATAGGCCTTCAAATAGTTATCTACTGAAAAGGAGGTTGTAACAAAGGCTCCAGGTATGGAAGGCCATTGATTCCTGTAGTTTGCCACAAGTCGACCTTTGTGAGCCGCTCCTGTAAAGGCTGGATTATGATACAAAGGCGCCGCATAAAATTGCGAGAATTGTGGATCCTGCGCTTGAACATCGGCGAGCTGACAAGCGCCGAGAAACAGGACGAAGAAGTAAATTTTTTTCATAACCAAACGGTTTAAGGTTCTCATAATCAACGTAGTAAGGTGATATCGCCAATGAAGGTCTGGGTCTCGCCATTCGAGAATTGCGCATAAATGTGGTAGACGTATGAATCAGTTGGCATTAGTTTGCCCTGATAATATCCATCCCATCCCCGGTTAAGTTCTGTGCTTTTAAAAATCAGTTGGCCCCACCGATTGTAAATCTGCATTGTGATGCCTGTAAGGCCCTGGGAGAATGGGTAAAATACATCGTTGTCCCCATCGCCCCCAACCATTCCACCATTTGAGCCTTTTGGATTAGGTGTAAAACCGGTTGGTATGGCAAGAATTTGTTCCCCTCTGGCTATTATTCCTGCTTTTAAGGTGTCAATAGAAACACAGCCACTTGGAGCAACAACCTTTAATGTAATATCATAAACTCCTGCTTCCTGATATCTGTGTTGCGCCGTTCTCTGGATGGAAGAATCGCCATCACCGAAATACCATGTATATTCAAAATTAGGGCGGTTTTCAAAAGGCGTGAAGTATGCAGGTTGCTCTGGAACTATAACAGTTCTTGGTGGAGCAGGATCGGTGAAAAAAGAACTCCGGGGTGTTTCAAGAACATTGATATACTCTACTCTTTCAATTGAATCTTGCCCACCCAGCCCTTTGATTTTCAATTTAACGGTTTTCAATCCTGCTGTTTCAAAGAACAAAACCGGATCTCTTTCTGTAAAGGTCAGTGGCGGGGAACCTTCTTTGTCTACAAGTGTCCATTCATATTTTCTTGCAAAAGAGGATTTGCTTGTTAGTTGCACTTCCAAAGGCCGGCATCCTTCTCTTGGGGTTGCCTCAAAATCAGCTACAGGCCTGCCAGGTTTTATGACCATGGTTTTCCGCAAAGTATCGGTGCAACCCCTTGAGCTTTTCGCAATCATGGTGACGACAAAGGTTGTATCCAGAAAGTCATCATTGCCGAGTGGGAAGGTGTGGACAAAACTGCTATCGCCATTTGTCTCGTTGGTGCCATCGCCAAAAGTCCATGAATAGGTCCAGTTTGGCCGGAATGCAGTCCGATTGCCAATAACTACAGTATTCTCCGGCAGTTGAATAGATGAATCTGATAGGAACCTGAAATTAGCCGAAGGAGCAGCATGAACATGCATCCGTTGGTTCTTTGTTTTTACGCAGTTTCCAACCGGGGAAATTGAAGTTAGTGTGACCAGGTAAGAGGTATCTTTTGATGAATAGTTTTCAAAAAGGTGAAGTGGATTTTTTTCTGTACTGTTACTTCCATCTCCAAAATCCCAGGAATACGATCCCAGATAGTTTTCACTGCTGTTGATAAATCGAACAAGTTGAGGATGGCAACCTGCTGTGTCTACTGTGAAGTCGGCAGTCAGGTTCGGATAAATTTGGATGTTTTGAGATTTCCTGGCCAGACATCCAAATGGTGAAATCACAGTCTGGTCAACCCTTACGGTTTTCGATGCGAAATTCGGATTGTCAATCAGGGTGTCTTTTGTACCCAGGGCATTGGGAAAAAGAGTGTCGCTTATTCCTCCTGAACTTAAAACCCAATAGCTCGTTTGAGCTCCACTCGAATTATCAGATAATGTAATTGCCAAAGGCCCGCAGCCTGAATTTGTGTTTGTAGAAAAATTGGCTTGTGGGGCGGGGTAAACTGTAATGGTTTTAAAGCTGGTGTCGGGACAAGTGTTTGCCTGTAGCTTTCTGGCTATTAATCGAACCTGATAGGTTTGAATGGTGTCGGTGGTATTTACAAAAGTGTAGTTTGGATTAGGGGAAGTATTTGTTGGGCTTCCGTCTCCGAAATTCCACTCAAAAGCATTGGCATTTACAGAGCTCAAACCGGAAAACTGAACTGTAAACGGAGTACAGCCTTCACTTTGAATTGTGGAAACCACCGATTGGGTCAAAGGACGTACAGTTACATTTCTACGGGTTGTATCCTTACATCCCTTGATGGAGGTTGAAATACGCGTTAATGTGTAAACTGCATTGGTAACCGGGTGGGAATTGTAAAAGGTCCTCTGGAATTCCTGAGTTGTCAAGAGGGTATCCGAGCCATCCCCAAAGTCCCAGGCATAGCTGATGGCGTTTTCTACGTTGCCTTTAATCAGGCTTGTAAGCGGACTGCAGCCTTGGGAAGGAGTAACAAGTAAGTCGTTGGGGCGGGGTTTAGGGAACACTTTTATGGTTTTTACCATCGTGTCCACACAATTGAATCCAATGTTGTTTCGAACAGCCAGCTTTACGGTGAAAGTGGTGTCTGTAAGCTGGGTATTGTGAAAAGTAAAAACCAACTGATCTGTGGAATTGGTTACCGGAGATCCATTCACAATCCATCTGCGAACGTTTGAAGCTATGGTTGAGCTGTCTTTAAAAACCACCCGAAGGGGGGTGCAGCCTGAGTCTACACTGCTTTTAAATCTTGCCCTTACCAATGGATTGATTGTAAATGTTACCAGTTTTGATGTTGTACATCCGGAGGCCGAAGTCGCCAAAATCTGGACGGTATTCTGGACAGGTGCCGAAGTCTCATTTGAATAGACTTTAAAAACTGTATCAGTTGTACTGGTTATAAGACTATCTCCATTTCCAAAGTACCATTGATATTTGGAAGCGTTTTGAGGACTTTGATAGGTAAAAGTTGCTTCAAGAGGCCCGCAATTGGCTGTCTGAACCGTACTTGTTTGAATAGCAAACTCCGGATTTGGATTTACCTTCAGGATTTTTTCCGTGACAAAAGGACAATCTGCCGAAGACCTTACAGTAAGTCTGAGAGTGAAAAACTTAGGCTGTCCGGTTGTGTTGTTGAAGATTTTGCTCGTTGTCGCCTGAGAAGAACTGCTGCCGTCATAGTCAAGGAATTCCCATTTGTGGCTTACTGCACCAATAGTTGTGGCAGATAATTCAACCATTGTCCCTGAACATATGCTGTCTGGCGCCAAAATTTCTGCCTTTGGCTGAGGGAAGGTGATGGCCACTTTTTCGGTACAATAGCTGCATCCATCACCTGTTACTGCACAAATCCGGATGGTATCTCTTTGATTTGTATTGCCGTTGTTGATAAAGGTGAGCGGGGGCGGAGTTGTACCTGTATAAGTTCCCAGGGATCCCAACTGCCAATTGAAAACGGTGAGCCCGGATTGTGGTAAATTGATCGAGGTATTTACCAGACTAACATTGTTCAAAGGGCTGCAACCATCTGACGGTAGAATATTTAAACCTGGAACCGGAGTCGGAGCAATTTTGAGAACCTGAGGCTCAGATGTTACAACGCATGAATCTCCATTGGTGATGGTGACTGCCGTAAGCACCACATAATAAAAGGTGGAATCTCCCGGAGGGGAATAGGGCAGAAATATTGGCTGGTCATTTTGATCGTAACGGGTAAATGTTGCGTATTCCTGCCCGACCAGAATCCCATTTCCTTTGTAAATTTTGAAAACGAATTTGTTGGCAGTAGCAACAGTTAGATTTTTCAGGACGAGGTTCGAGTTGTCACAGTTTTGTTTCACGAATGAAAAAACAGGTACTGCACTTGGTTTCACTGTCACCTGTATGCTATCCGAGACAGAACATCCGTTAAGGTTTCGAACTGTGAGTCTGACCCAAAATGTTCCCGCATTTTTGAAACGAACAACGGAAATCCGATTCGACGCAAATGGGGAATCAAAATCTGTAATGAGTGGCTGGGCAGAATTGATAATGGTATCATTGCCCACCTTTAAAGACCACTCAAGGTGGTTAAAATTCGATCCAAGCCCGTTATCCGCAACTTCCATTACCCTTGAGCTATCCCTGATAATAAATGGCTCTCCCTGACAGAGATTGGTGCCACTAATAGACCAGCGTAATTTTGGAGTCGGGAAAATGCGGACTGTATCCTGGCCTGTATTCTCTGCGCAATCCTGGCTTTGCCCTTTCAGTTGGATTGGATATAGGCCATAGGATTTAAATTTTACAATTGCAGACGAGTCGCTTGGGTTGGTGGCAAGAAATTGAACAAGATTAGGATTGGAAGATATCGGACCTGGGAAATGCTGGTTTCCTCCATTAATCGGAGGGTTGTTCCCAAATATCCAACCACCCCAGGTGACATTCTCGGGATTCGAAGATTTGTTTTTTACAACTGCCACCAAAGAATCACAACCCGATTTCATGGGCATAATTTGAATATTGGGAAGCACCGCTGGTTTTACCAGAATTGGCAAATTGGTTGTTCTTTCACAAATCTGATCTCCAAATCCTTTGGTCCTGGCAATCAAGGTGACAGTCATGTTTCCGCTCACATAGTAAACATGTTCTACAGAAGCAGCATTTGATGTATCTGTTTGTCCATCCCCGAACAACCAGATATAATCGACCACACCAAAGGGATTTAAGGTGTTGTTTATGAATTGAACCTCAGTACCCACACATGGATTGCTGTTGGCTATGGTAAAACTAGGGGTAGCCGGTGAAATCAGGCGGATGGCTGCCTCAGCAGTATCCTCGCCACATTTATTACGGATCCGCATCCGGATTTTAAAGATACTGTCGGGAGGAACCACCGAAAACATGTCCGGTGGAATTGTAATGGTTTGGTTTTTTTGAGGTCCTCTTGGCCTCCAGATATTGTTCCCGGGATTGGGAAGTGGTTGATTAAATCCATCCAGTGCGGTCCAGGAAACCTGACGATTGGCAGTATCCTTGCAATTGAGTTTGGAAACATCCTTAATCTTAACTTCAACTGGTGCACAAATCAGGATTGTATTCTTGTCCACAAGGGCTGAATCCCGCTCCATAAAGCGGTAAGGCCCATAAGAAGCACTTAGTGCCTGGCCACAAGGAACGATATTGCAGCTGTTTCGGTAATTGATGGAAATCTGTGCATTACATATCCGGGTTCCGGCCTTGTATTTGTGGCTAAACTGTTTTCCGAAACTGGGATAGTCCGCTGTATCTCTGCTTTGATCGCCCCAATTGATTATCCATTCTGTAAATCCATTCATCCCGGGTGAGAAGTTGGACAGAATAAGGGAATCCGGGAGGCATCGGGCTGAATCATTTGGTGGAGCAATCCAACCAACACCTGGACATGAGGTATTATAGTCGTTTACAAATATTCCTTTTATCTGAGAATTACAGCCGGATTGCGTAATGGTATAATTGAAAACACCGGCAGTTTTATAAACCCTTGTTACTGTAGTAATCGGACCGGAATAAAATGCTACTGTATCTCCCCAGTTAATGGTAACGTTGCTTACAGCAGATTCAAAAGTAATGGTGAAGGAAGTAACAGGAGACTGGCCGGCAGAAAGACAACGAAAATCCTTCTTTGGGGTAAATGTCCAGGCATTGTTGCGCCTGCGGTCTCTGATACGGACACACTGCCCCTCCGCGGAAAACTCCAGGCAAACCTGAAGGATTAAAAATAATGTAAGTACAACCGGAATCCGATAGAAAGGCCAATTTTTCATTGTAATGTTCCGCATGTAAAAAATGCTAGTTAGGGTATGGCATAAGAGCAGTTTCGGATGCCTGTGTCCGGTAGGCATGCGAGGCGCTTTTATGAACACTCAAATATGCAGGGTTGGCTTTTGGCTCAAGCTTAAGCTGGCGGCCTGACCTTACAGAACCGATTTTCTTAAAAAAGAAATGAAAAATTATGGAAGAATTCTTTCTCTACGGGTCCCGTTTTGCCAAGCAGAAAAAACTATTTCAAGCTGGAATGAATTTCCAAATATTCAGATTTAATCTTGTAATAATCTCTAAATTAGATATTTAGATGATTCGCTTTAATTGAATTGTCAAAATTTACCAGCTTCTTTTTGTCTTCCGACCAAAAATCTATCCACTATTTTATTTGGATTTCGCTGGTAAAATGAATTTAAAATCAGCGTAAGATTTGGTCTTTTCTTCTTAGAACCTGATAGGAATTTTTCCTCATTTCGATCTGGAGTATTCCACCTGCCCAGGATTTTTCGCCAATCATTTTTCTGATCGACTTAAGAAGCCAAAGAATAATTTATGGTTCAGCCCGATTCTATTAACAGTAGTTGAATTGATTTAAACCGAGTGCAACCCTTTTGTTTTGGGAGTTGGCATTGCCCATGAGCTAATGCGCCAGAACGGTTAAAAAATTCTACAACCTTAAGCCTTCTGATTTACTTGAAAGCAGGAATTCCGGTAATTTCATTTCCAAGGATAAGAAGATGGATGTCATGGGTTCCTTCATATGTGATGACCGACTCCAGATTCATCATGTGCCGCATGATGGGATATTCACCCGTAATACCCATACCACCGTGAATTTGCCTTGCTTCTCTGGCTATGTGCAAGGCCATGTCCACATTGTTGCGTTTTGCCATAGAAATCTGTGAAGTTGTTGCTCTGCCTTCATTTTTCAATTGTCCCAAACGGAAAGTGAGCAATTGGGCTTTGGTGATTTCAGTCAGCATTTCAGCCAGTTTTTTTTGAGTTAGTTGAAATGAAGCAATGGGCTTGTCAAATTGAATTCGCTCCATCGAATACCTTTTCGCAGACTCGTAGCAATCCATTGCAGCTCCGATGGCCCCCCAGGCTATCCCATATCTTGCTGAATCAAGGCACATCATCGGGGCACCCAATCCCGTTTTCCCTGTCAGGAGATTTTCTTTTGGCACCTTAACATTATCAAAAACAAGCTCCCCGGTACAGCTTGCCCTGAGAGACCATTTGTTGTGTGTTTCTGGTGTTGAGAAACCCTCCATGCCACGCTCCACAATCAGACCGTGTATCCGACCTGCTTCGTTTTTTGCCCATACAACCGCAAGATCGGCCATCGGAGAATTTGAAATCCACATTTTAGCCCCATTCAATAAGTAATGATCGCCCATGTCCTTATAATTGGTAACCATTCCGGATGGGTTCGACCCAAAATCAGGTTCTGTAAGTCCAAAACAGCCCAACAGCTTCCCTGATGCCAAGCCTGGTAAAAACTTGTTCCGCTGTTCTTCGTTTCCAAACGCATATATCGGATACATTACCAGCGAGCTCTGGACAGATACGGTCGAGCGCATTCCTGAATCTCCACGCTCAATTTCCTGCATAATCAGGCCATAAGAAATGTAGTCCATTCCACCCCCTCCATATGTTGTAGGGATGGTAGGCCCAAATGCGCCTAGCTCTCCAAATTTGGGTAATAGATAAGAGGGGAAAATGTTTTTCTGGCAGCAATCTTCAATAATCGGACTTACTTCTCTTTTTACAAACTCTCTTACCGCATCCCGGATCATCCGGTGCTCCTCAGTGAGAAGATCGTCAAGGTGGTAAAAATCAGTTCCTTCAAAAACATCTGCTTGAGAACGACGAACAATTTCTTTTTCTATTTGGCGCATGAACAGGTAAATTTTCCGCAAATTAAAGGGTTCGGGCTCAATCTGCCCTGTATATTACCAATAGAGTTTTTTAGAAAGGCCTTACCTGAAAAACCACAGGAGCTTTTAACTACATTTGATCCTGATTTTTTCACTCAATTCATGACCCCTTCAACCGAATCTGACCAGCTGCTCTCCCATTTTGTGTACCCCCCAGGCTCAGTTGAATTGCTTGATTTTCAATCTGAACTTCCTGAGGATTGGCCAGAATCGCTCCTCCAGCTTTCAACTCAGCTTCAACACATCTCAGATGTTTTTTTTGCCTTAATGCTTCAGGAAACAGAATCTCTCTGTCAAAGGAAACTTCCACTCAAAACTGAAATAGAGGTTCGCCTTGAAAGAATCATAAGGTATTTCGACCTTTTCATTCAAACCTATTCAGAATTGGCCAGGACGTTTTCTCCTGGTATAAAGCCGGTTACACCACCCCCTTTTTTTCCAGGTTCAGGAAAAGTATCCCTTAGATTCCGAATGCTGGAGCTTTCACTGGCCCCAGTTCTAAATTTGGTCCATCCTGATTTTAAGAATCTTGATAAGTCAGAAGGACTTGACGAATTGCTAAAGCGGGCACATTGGAATGGACCTGATCTGGCCAGCCATAACCACATCAAAGAAGATTCTGACACTTATTCCTTCCTTCTGGAATTCGCCCGTCAAAAAAAAGAACTTAACCTTTGGGACCGTCTTCGTGGCCTGAATTGGGAATCTCCCGAAAACCTTGGTTTGAAGCGATTACTTCGTCAGCTGGATGAAATGGCCAACATTGCCTGGCCGGCTACGCTGAAACACATATGGAGATCCATTTCAGGTTCCGAAGCCCAAATGGAGCTGCATCAGATTCCCAGACTATCTAAGGTTGTTTTTTTTCCTGATTTATGGCAACCTGAAGAGCTCGAAGTATGGGGCAAGCTTGCGACTCCTAAGACTACAGTTAAACCCTTTTAACAATCTGCGGATTAAGAGGTTTTCTTGAAAAATCTTTATCAACTTTATCCCAAATGCCGGTATTTGTTTCAAAACCTACCTTCCGCGTACCGGAGAATGCATACGCTCAATCAGAGATTCTGTCCTGGATGTTGTCTGACAGCCGGCTTTCAGAAATTAATCGTAGAAAACTAAACCGGGTCTATAATGATGGGGGCATAAAAAACCGCCATTCTGTTCTTCAGGCTTTCCGCACAACTACGGAACAAAATTCCATTTATGCAGCCTCTACTCAGACCCGAATGGAGTTGTTCAGAGAGCATGCACTTCCATTTTCTATTCAGGTAGTTCAGGATTTTTTGTCAGAATCCGATATCAATCCAAGCCTGATAACACATTTGGTATGGGTAAGCTGTACTGGTTTAATGGCTCCTGGGCCCGAGTCTATTCTGCGACAATCTTTCCGTTTTCATCCGCTCCTTCAAACCACAGCGTTTAATTTCTTAGGATGCCATGGGTTTTTTCATGCCCTTAGATTTGGTTCATCCATAGTAGAGGCCAACCCAGAAGCCAAAGTGCTCGTGGTTTGTCTTGAATTTTGCACTTTACATTTCCAGCCAAATGATTCTGACGATAGAATCCTTGCAAATTCGCTTTTTGCAGATGGAGCAGCAGTAACCATGATTTCAGGTCTTCGACCTAAAGGGAAAGCAATCCAGGTAATTAAGTCCTATCAGTCCTTTTTTGCCAATGCATCTGACGAAATGGCGTGGAAGTTGGGGGAAACCGGATTTGATATGCGATTGGCCAGAAATCTCCCTGAAAGTGTAGTCCTTGCAGTCAGGGCTTGTTTAAAGCAACCCATTCCAGACGAAATATCATCATTGAAAGAAATCAAACATTGGTTGGTTCACCCTGGTGGAAAACGAATTCTGGACCTGATGGAAAAGGATATTCCTGAGTTACAGAATAAGTTAGAAACCTCCCGAAGTATCCTTCGCGATTTTGGCAATGTTTCATCAGCTTCTGTTTTATTTGCGCTTCGGAGGTTTCTGGAAAACGAAAAAGCTTTTTCCGGAGAATCTGGATTCCTAATGGGCATAGGCCCAGGGTTGTCTCTGGAGGCCTCGCTTTTTGTTGTTTAGCCAATGACCAAAACTTTACCTTTATTCTTTCTGGCAATATTTTTTGTCATTTACTATGGTTCATATGCCCAATCCGGGAAATTCATTGTTCAGAACCCCTCTGGAGTAGCCCGCATTGAAGATCCTTTGGTATTGTCCAGAGCCACGCTGGAGGGACTGGTTTCTGTACCTCAAGACGGAAAAACAGCTGAGCTTTATGTGGATGGACAGCTTTTGCCATCCCAGCTCGATGATGTTAATGGAGATGGCAAATGGGATGAGCTTGCTTTTTTGGCTACAGTAAACAGAAATACCAATGTCGAGGTAAAGATCAAATGGGTCTCTGTCGGAGAAGAAAAAAAAGTCCCCAAACGTACTCAGGTCTGGTTTGGAGTCAGTGAAAACAGGGATGGGAAATTTCAACCGGTAACAAGTGAATTGCGCCCTGAAACATGGACACCTCAGCAGCAACCGCCCAGATACCAGATGGAAGGGCCTGGTTGGGAAAACGACAAGGTGGCTTTTCGCAATTACTTCGATTCCCGAAATGGAATTGATATTTTTGGAAAAACAACCTCCCGGCTCGTATTAGATTCGGTAGACGGTAGTTATCTGGACTATCATCATATTTGTCCATGGGGAATGGACATCCTGAAAGTGGGCCCTTCTCTTGGAGCAGGTGCTTTTGCTTTGGTGGACAAGGGAAATCTCTTCCCATTACAACAGACCGGTTCTGCTTTTTACCGACAGATTTCAAATGGGCCGGTAAGGTCGGTTTTTGAGCTGATTTACGAGGGCTGGAAGGTTGGTGATGAACCCTTAAATGCAAAACAAAGGATTTCAATCTGGGCAGGAAAATATTGGTACTCAAACGAGGTAACCATTACTGGATTCTCCGGACAAAGAGAACTGGCAATTGGAATCGTTAATTTAAAAAACCCCAACCCCGCTATTTATAATACGCACAACAAAAAATATCTTTCGCTTGCTTCACATGCCAGACAGAGTGAAAATGATGATTTCCTGGGTATGGGTATTTTGTTTCAATCTGCCGTTTTTTCAGGCTATGGAGAGGCACCCAAAATTCAACCCTGGCCACAGAAAGATACCGTGTCGCATACGTTTTATGGCAAAATTAAGATTCGCAGTGGAGAGCCCGCTCAGTACCAGTTTTTTGCCGCCTGGGAAAAAACAGAGGCCCGGTTTGGCAATGCCCGATATTTCCTGGATCTGATTCAGGAGGAGGCAGACAGAAGGGAATTTCCCTTGATTATTTCGAAAAAGTAAGCAGCAGAAAACGCTGATTTTTTTAACCAAAACCATGAAAAAATTTCTTCAATGGCTGCTTGGAGTGGCCTTAACTTCTTTCTCTTCGGACTTGTCTGCACAAGGATATCTGGGGGCGCAAAAGCTTTACTATGGAGCTGCTTATTATCCCGAGGCCTGGGATACTTCACAGATTGACAGGGATATCAGATACATGAAAGAACTAAAAATGAATGTCATGAGGATTGGAGAATTCGCATGGAGCACTATGGAGCCTGAAGAGGGTAAGTATAATTTTGGATGGCTTCACCGGGTAATTGAAAAACTAAAGTCCAACGGAATTGATGTTATTCTCGGTACTCCCACTGCAACACCTCCTGCCTGGATGTTGGAAAAATATCCTTCAATGCTTTTAACATCTTCATCGGGACAAGTCCTTCGCCATGGTGGAAGAAGGGATTGTAGCTATGCCTCAAAAAAGTATCGGGAAAAATCAATTGCCATTTGCGAGGCAATGTCCAGGGAATTCGGTTCTAAATCAGGTGTAATTGGCTGGCAAACAGACAATGAATTTGGTTTGTCTTTTGATTACAGTATGGAAACACAATTACTGTGGCATCAATGGCTGGCAAGAGAATATGGGACAATTGATGTGTTAAATAAAAGGTGGAATACCGTTCTCTGGAGCCAGACCTATCAGAATTTTTCCCAGGTTCCAATGCCCAGGTTTACAAAAAAAGATGGGGGTGAAGCTGGAGTCTGGCATCACCCCAGTTTGGTTTTTTCATGGAAAAAGTTTTGCAATCTTCAGATTGCAGAATTCCAAAAGCTGCAGGAAGTGGCTTTGCATAAGTATTCCAAATTGCCCGTAACCCACGATTCTATGCCAGGGCAACCAGTGGATTATGAAACAGTTATGAGTTCCTGTGATTTTATGTCAATGAATTGCTATCATGGCTACCGGGGTTATGAAATTGTGCCTCCAAACTGGGATCGGATGCGAGCCATGAAAAAAGGGTTTCATTGGTTATTTGAAACGGCTCCTTCTCATTCGGGAGGAGACAGGACCTGGTACAATCATGAACCTTTGGGCAGCGAGCGGGCCTTTCTCTGGCTAAATGTCGCTTTAGGCGGACAAGGGTCAATGTTTTGGCTTTGGCAACAACACCGGGCAGGACAAGAAATGACCCATGGGGCCATTCTCTCTGTTTGGGGAAAACCTTTTGCCAATTTCCCGATGTTGAAAAAAATTGGGGAGGAGTTTGAGACAGCCTCTGAATTCCTCATGCAAAACCCTGTGGCTGACGCCCGGGTGGCCATTGTATACAGCCATCAGGCCCACTTCGGGCTTGAAATTGAGCCGTATGTGGGTGATTTGAAATACTATAATGATTGGAACCAAAGGTTTGCCCTTCCCCTGTGGAAGTCATTTCTACATCGTGATGTCATTTACCCGTCTCAGGACCTTAAACAATACAAGCTCCTTTTCGTGCCAATGTTGCCATTTGCCAGCAGCGATTTTCGTTCCAGACTTAAATCTTGGGTAGAAGCAGGCGGCACAGTTATTCTGGGCCCAATGACAGGTTACAGAGATCAGGATTGGGCTGCTTTTACCGAATATGCCACCGGAAATCTGGAAGCCTGGACAGGTATAGAAACTCAGGAGAGAATGCCGGTTAGCTCAATTCCCGTTGATCCATTATTGCCTGTCAGATTGGACGTTACGTCAATTTCCCTCGACAACAAGCCTGTTTGTGGACTTTGGACAGAATCGCTAAAATCCAATACAGGAAAAGCCATTGCAATTTATTCAGATGGTTTATTGAAAGGGAAACCAGCCATCATGGAAAATAGGGTAGGGAAGGGTAAAGTGGTTGTTCTCGGCACTGATCCCGGGAAGGAAATGATCAGAAAACTTTGTCTGGAAGAAGCTAGAAAATTGGATATTTTGCCAGAGGCTACTGGTGAAGAAGGGGTAATTGTCAGCCCAAGGTTGAAAAAAGGTTGGGTTTTGGTAAATTTAGAAAATAGCCCCAGGAAAATTACGATTCCCGAAATGGGTTCTGGAGTTAATATTCTCGATGGGAAAAAAATCTCCTCAGATGCATTTACTTTGGACCCATATGCGGTTATGGTGGTTCGTAGGCCTTAATGGTTTTTTCTTATTTTTGGTCTTCTCAGTCCATTGCCAGACCGTCAAGTCCATTCCTGCCGCGGCTGTAAAAAATAAGGAGCAAATCAAACCCCTGCTGAGTTCCGGACATGAAAAAAAGAAAGCAATCCTCGCTGTAGTCCAAAAGCAGCAGGAAGATTGGAACAAAAAAAACATGTCTGGATTTCTGGAAGCCTATTGGAAATCTGATACGCTTCGCTCGGTAACAAACAGGGGAGTGGTTTATGGTTGGGATAAAATCAGTTCAAATCATAAAAAAAATAATCCGGACACAGCTTCCATGGGTCACCTTGATTACGATGTAATCCATGTAGAGCTGATTTCGGAAACAGATGCTTTGGTTACAGGAAAGTTCCTTTTCAAGATCAATAAGAAGTTTCGAGGAGGATATTTTACTTTTCTTTTTAGGAAACTGAAGGGAAAGTGGGTCGTGGTTGCTGAGCAATTCAGTTGAAAATCAACGAGTTGAAAAAAATGTAAAAATTCTTTGTTTTTTTTCGTTCCCAATTACAACCCAAAGTAGTGTTTTCCGGTCTTTGTGTGGACTACTACTGATTCCGATTGCGGAATTTTGAAAAATGTTTTTATCTAAGTCCATACAACTTACACTACTTATCCTCCTTCTGGGTATTTCCTTTTCCTGTAACAAGGTTAAGGAAACACCCGAACCGGATACCTTTTCAACCACCCCTCTTCATGAACTAGAATATCAGGCTAACGGAGGAACGGTAGAGTTAAACGTCTTAGCCGCAAATCAGCTTACTTCTCAGGTTACCCTTTCGTTCGACAAGCCACGGCAGGGAAAAGTCGTTCACCAGGCTTCTTCAGGCAAATTTTTGTATGTAGCAAATCCTGGCTTTGAAGGAAAAGACTCTTTGATATATAATGTTTGCAAGTCGAGTCAATGCAAGAATGGACGGATAGTTGTTACAGTAACCAACAATCCTGTTCCGGCCTGTAAGTTCAATTTTGCAAATGCAGCCAGTGATACTTTTCACATCTATCTTTCTGCTGGCCCCCAGGAAATCCGGACCAAAGTTTTTCCTGGTGATGTTTATTGCCCCGAATCAATACCAATGGTAATAACGAATTCTAATCCTTTTATCAGTCAATTGGCTTTTGTTCAGGTTCGATACGATTCAATTTTTATGTTTTTGAACAAACCTGTGACCAGGAATTTGGTGCATACAATTGGTTATGTTGTTTGTGACTCCTCTGTTGTACCTAATGCCTGCATAGTTCGTTACCTTAAAGTCCATCTTACTACAAATGATGAGTACTGTAATGATATTTTTAAAGTTAGTGACAGAACTTTCCCCATTTCTTCAAATACTTCTGACACAATTACAGTAGGACCAAATACATTTATATCTCAAGTTGTGAGCTGTTTAAATGAGGTAGACCCTAATTATTTCACAGTATCTTCTACTCCAAATCTTGGCACAATACAGGTTGGAAGAAATTTCAAAGTTTTTAAGAAGCCAGGAGCTGGTCCAAGATTTTTATATTACTTCTATCGAAATATTCGAAATGTAACCGATTCGGGAAGTGTAAAAATTGAATTCTAACGTTAAGAACCAATTTAGCTTTAGTTTTTAGATGATTTGGAACATAGGTTGAACAATGATCGAGGATTAAACAAGGTTGAAAGGGTGGGCCGTTTTGGCCTGCCCATTCTTGTATAATTATTTGCGATGGCTGCCGATATACAACATATTCTGGATGGTTGCCTTCAAAATGATCCAAGGCAGCAGCGGGCTCTTTATGAAAAGTTCGCCAGACCAATGTTGTTCATTTGCCTTAGATATGCCGCCGATCGAATGGAAGCTGAAGATGTTTTGCAAATTGGATTTGTTAAGGTTTTCAATGCACTCCATACATTCCGGGGTGGAGTTTTTGAGAGTTGGATTAAGAAGATTTTCATAAGGGAATCAATCAACCAATATCATTCCAGACGACGACATCCAATTGATTTTTCGGACGACAAAAGTCCGGCAATACTTTTCCATCACTCAGATGGATTTGCTGATGCACTTTCTCAGTTGCGGGCGGAGGAAATACTAAAAATGCTATCAAAGCTACCTGAGGGTGCGAGAATTGTCTTTTCCTTGTTTGCAATTGAAGGTTATAGCCATGCAGAGATCGGAGAGATGGTTGGGATATCAGAAGGTACATCCAAATCCCAGTACTCAAGAGCCCGCCAGATTTTAAAAAACCAACTTAGCCACACCATGTTATGAATATGGAAGAAGAAAAAGGATTTCTATCCGATAAGTTTGATGATTGGTCTGGGGAGCCCATACCAAACGGATGGAATGAAATTGAAGCCAAACTTGGTCACAAGAAAAAACGCCGCCCACTATTTTGGTGGTGGTTTCCAGGTGCATTAATAATTGTACTAGGGGCATATTTCTGGTTGTCCCAAAGCCAGGATTCAACAAATGTGACCCCCGAATTGGTGGAACTCAGTGCCCCCAAAACCCAAAATTTAAAAGACTTCAACAATGGTCAAAATAACATACGCTCTGACCATCCTTCTGAAACGCTAAAAGAGACGACAGAGGGTATTTCTGCTGCGGAACAAAAGGAATTCCCCCCCTATTTCACGCCTGCCTCTGATGGATCTGAATTAACTAAGCAACCTGGTAGCACTGAACAAAAATTTCAACAACGAAAGCGCAATAGGAACCCACGCTCTCGAATCCTTCTCGCACAAGGCGAAAAGGGTAACTCCGGAAAAACAAAGTCCGATACTGAAAATAATGGCTCTGCGGGCTACGGCCAAAATCGCATTATTGCTGGAATTGATAAGACATCATCTGAAACAAATGGTCCACTTATACCTCTAACACGCCCTGTAGTTTCCCCGGCCGATAACGAGAAAACCGATAATAGAAAAATTGGTCCGGTATCAAATCCAATCGCATCTTCATCTCCCGGTTTGACTTCTCCAAAGGGGATTGCCAATGAACCTGGATTTGAAGTTTATTTTCTTCAAACTAAAAATCCAGGCTTTCCGAAAGTTTTTCTGGCAGAAAATAATCAGAGGCCAATTCCTGTCGAACTTATTCCTTTTGGGCCTGAATTGGGTTTAAACTCAAATGGTCAGGTGTATTTTTCTTTTGGTGGCCAACTGGGTTTTGCTCAGAATGAAATCCTTATTCGGCAGGCAGATGCCAACAGAAGAATTCAGATTGAAAATAATGAAGGAGTTCAGTCTCTTCTGGGAGCAATTTCAGGAAAAGTTCATTTGCCAGTATTTTCAAAACTGGAGGTTTTTGGTGGACTTCAGTTTGGGTTTTATCAACAGCGTTTAAAACTGCAAACCTCCTCAAAGCTGCCCTCCTCCTATTCTGTATCAACAAAAGATTCGACATGGTTTTCTGCTGAGCCAATTTGGGAAATGGAATCCGAAATCCACAACCAGGTTGTGTTATTCGGACAAACCGAACTTGGAACAGCATTTTGCTGGAGAAAAGGAAGTACTTCCGGACCTTTTGCATCGATGGTAATCTGGACCCGATTGGCTAATTTTTCAATTTCAAAATCAGAAGGTACTTTGCTTTATGCCTCTGATCCTGAAAGGTGGGTGATCGGTTTTCGCTGTGGCTACAGGCATAAACTCCCTGGCAATTGGTTTGGGGAAATTTATTTTAGCCCTTCGCCAAATCGGTTAATTCAACCAGTAAAAGGAATGGAAGTCAACTCAAGGATGTTAGGTTTAGCTTTGTCACGAAGTTTTTAAGTTTCCGCTTAGAAACATTGTTTTTTGATTTGTTCAACTGCATTTTCCCACCCTTTCCAGCTGAGATGTTCATTGTGAAAAAGTATATTCAAAGGGAATCCCATTGATTTTGCACTTTTCCATTGTTTTTCAGATTCCTGGAGAAAAGTTTGAAAATCTTTTTTTAAGTGGAATCGATATGCACTATCCATCATTGAAAATGGATAAATGGTAAGATTTTCTGGTTTTTCCTGGGTTAGATTATACCAGGTGAATGGATTCCCGGTGCCGGCCCGGAAGCCTGGTTGATCATGAAATCCCATACTGTAATCTTCTTCTATGTCCGTTTCCACCAATGCTTCATAAGAAACAGGGAGTCTAAATCTAAGATAGTGGAACCTTGACTTTATTATGACTTGGTTTGCCCTTGACTCTAGTCGTTTTTTTTCAATTTTAAGTAAACCTGGAAGGTCAAATGTTTTATAGGACGGATGTAGTCCGACTTGAAATTTCCCTGAGATTTTTTCGGTTAGCAATGCAAATTCCGGATGCATCCAGGAAAGCCCTTTATCGAAAGGACCATAATCTCCAACCCAAAAGAAGAAGCATGTAGATGCCGGAAGCACTTCTTTTTGATTAATTAGGGTGTCTTCCCAGATCTTGTAGGGATCTGTCTGGAAATTATTTAGGGTGGCAATTCGATTCCAAATGTTTACCCAGTTCCCAAAGTATAAGTCCTTTAGGGCACCACCTACGTTTCTAACAATTCCTTTGTGACGAAATGCTGTAATGTTGTCGATATCAAAACTCAGGCAGAGTTTTGGTTTTGGTTTGGAAATAGCCACGAGGTCTCTCAATTCTTTTTCAAAAAATTGATCCAACCAATGTTCAACCAAAGGAATAGAATGAAGTTGCGATTTTACTAGAGTATTTTCGGCTGTCGGAAATCTACCATGTTCATCTTTGAGATCAGGTTTTGAGTACTCCTCATATCTGGATATTAACCAAAAAATCAATCCAAGCAGATCTCCTGATGTGTGGTGACCAATTGGGGAAATCAATTCTGATTTTTTATAATCAAGGTCCAGAACGGCTTTGAAACCAAGGCCTCCTGATTCATTCAAAATGCCACTGAAAGGAAGTATCAAATCTCCTGTTTCACAACCATACCCTATTTTGAAACCACTCCAGGAAATTGAATCAGAGGGTTTAATTATGGAGATTGCTAATCCAAGCCTCCGTTTGAAAACTTCTTTTACCACATATGGAATCCGGTTGCCGCCAAATGGACATACCAAAAATAACCCTGAGTCCTCCATTGCGAAAGCAATGTTAATGAAATACTTTTGTCTCCGCTTAAAACCAGTCCTGGGTTTGAAATTCCTCTTTTATTATTTATTGCTTATTTTATTATTCCTCGGCGCAAACTCATGTTCCACGGATCTTGAAGTAAA
This sequence comes from Catalimonadaceae bacterium, assembly GCA_044375665.1. GTDB lineage: Bacteria > Bacteroidota > Bacteroidia > Cytophagales > Flexibacteraceae > CAMDMI01. The sequence continues at coordinate 11,424 of JBIPNA010000001.1, read as the reverse complement.
TGCTCCTTATCAGGAAACCAAAGTGCTTTATTCCATTTTGGATCCAAAACTCCCTTTTCAAACTATAAGGGTTTCTAAAGGATTTCTTAGCGATGGACGACCTGCAGATGAAATTGCAAAAAATAGCCCGGATTCCAGTTTATATAAACCATCTGATTTGAGGGTAGAATTTCTGGAGTGGAAAAACGGTTCCACTTTAATTCGTTCATGGGATTGCAAGGATACCATGTATACCAATAAGGGAGATGGTGTGTTTTATCATCCCGATCAAATGGTCTTCAAGACTCCTAATCTGGTCCTGGACACCTTAAGTCCTTCAACTGTTTCCTATTCTTTTCGTGTTACCAATAAGTTGACGGGTAAGGTTAGTGAAGCCTTTTCCAATATTCCAGGGAGCGACTTTGCTTTAATATCCCCTATTTCTGACAGGCCTGTAGACCCTGCAAGCGTGCTTTTCAGATCCAATACTGAAACTTTAATCCGGGTCAGAAGATCTGTTAATACCGAAATCGCCCAGCTTTCAATTTATTGGAACATTCAGGTTGTCCGCAACATAGGTGGAACCCAGGACACCATAGTCGAAAAGTGGTGGATGAACAATCCGGGAATCAGTCCGGTTCAAGGCAATGAAATCAGAGGATTAATTGGCCGAGGTACATTCTGGAGTTTTATCCAATCACAACTTGAAGAACGGGGAAACGAAAATGTTGTTTCGCGTAAGTTCTTGACCAGCACCTTGGTGGTTTTTGGCGGAAATAAGGAGTACGACAACTACAGAACTGTAAATGGCAATTACAATGCCATTACACAAAGTACTCCGATTTATACGAATGTGAAAAATGGCCTGGGAATTGTATGTGGAAGAAATTCAAAAAACTTTGCCATCCGGGTGGCTAACCAGAGTATTGATACATTGTTAGTTCGGTTTCCGGCCCTGAAATTGGTAAAATAGTCTCTATGCAAAGCAGTAAAACAAAGAAATATCAGGTTCCTGTTAATACCTATGTAAGAATTGGTCTCTCAAATGTAATCCGGGAATGGTGGTGGGCCTTTTTGGCGCCCATCGGGATGATCTTAATTGGTATTGTTATCGGTGGTGGATGGTTGTGGGGGTTACTGATTGCAGGGATTTTGGTTACTGTTTTATATCTGCTTTTTTGGGGAGTTCAATTTTATGGGTTGAGTCATGTGCCTCAGGGTAAGGTCTTGTTTGATAAATTGAGTTATGAATTTGAGCAAAAGCAAATCAAAATCATGAAAACTCAGAAAGAAGGCATGATGATGCCTTGGGAAAATATTAAATCTGTTTCTAAGACTAAAGATGCTTACATACTTAAATTGTCTTTAGTGCAGTATATTCATTTGCCCTATGACATTTTTCAAACCGAGAATGATTTGAGATATACTGAAAAACTCTTTGAAAGGAAAGGATTACTTAATAAAGGCGTCTCAAAACTCAATAGTCTGAACCAGCAGGCTGTAGGGGAAAGCAAAGATCGTCGATGAGCCAACTTCAAGAGCCAGGACCTTTCTTCCGGCTCTCGATTTAATTTTAAATTTTCGTCCCTGGCTCCTAAAAACATTTCCTTGATTCAAATCACCAACCTGAATGAATGATTGTTGAAATTTCAGGCTTTTGTCTGTATGAGACTCTACTTTGACATGAACTTCGGGGTGAAACCGGTAAAAAGTCCCCGTTTCTTCATGTATACACTCAATTCTTTTTCGAAGCTGCCTGAGCCTCAGGAAATGCCTTCCTCCGTAACTGAAAGGCGTGCCTTCTGAAAGTCCGGCAATTGAGGACCATCCTGGTATTTCAATTTTCTGAGTTGCTTTTCCCATGAGCAAACCATATAAGGTTTCATCGGAACAAGTGGTTGCAGATGGTTTTTCCAGGTGACGGATCAGATGGCTGAGAATCGGCTTTGGAAATATTTCTTCAATAAGAACTGGTTGCATTATCTCACGAAAAGCATTTTGCCATTCTTTTCCATGAGGCTGTACACGTCGGGATTGGGATTTCCTAACCAGCAAATGAGCTACCTCATGTAAAAAAGTTACGAGGAAAGCATGGGGGTTTAGATCACCATTGACTGAAATTTGGTGTATTGAATTTTTAAATCTATACACCCCAAATATGGATTTTCGGGGTTTGGAAATTGTAAATTGGATCGAATGGCTTTTCCAAATGTGGAGACAATATGCCACACTGGGCTCTGGAAAATATTTCTTAAAGACTTCTTCTTCTTTGGAAATCACAAACAAATAAGGGGAGTTTTATGTGTTCTGCCAAGTTCTGAGTGCTTTGGAAGTCACCTGGGAAGTCTTTCAGAAAAACGTTTCAAAACATTGGCTTCATGTGCAGAAGTATTAGGATTTCAATTTAGACATGGTCAGGGGAAAACATTCATCCAAACCGAAATCAGACTGAGTTTTCAGGTGGTGCCTCCCTTCAAAGCATTTGATTTCTGTTGTAATCCACTTCTCTTTCCAGAGGGATTTTTTTACCTTATTTGGGTTTTCAAAACCATCAAGCGAAATTCAAATGGACCAGCCGTTAGACTATATAATTAATCATGCCGGAGAGACCAGATCCGCATATTTAAACTCTGGTTCGCCGCCTGTTTTTTTGACCAGTCTTTTTTCATTTCCCAATCTTGAAGCCATGCAAATGGCTCTTCAAAAGGAGTCTACTCAACCTTTTTATACCAGAGGGACAAATCCTAATCTTCAAATGCTGGAAACAAAGCTTGCTGCCCTCGAAAAAGGAGAAGCTTGTCTTTTATTCGCTTCCGGATCTGCTGCGATTGCGGCTGCGGTTTGTTCACAGGTAAAGGCTGGAGACCATGTTGTTTGTGTCCAAAAGCCCTACAGTTGGACAGGAAAGTTGCTTCGGATTTGGTTGGCAAAATTTGGAGTTGATGTATCTTTTGTTGAAGGCGATTTACCATCTGTACAAAGTGCAATTCAAGGCAGGACGAAAGTTATTTATTTGGAAACTCCCAATTCTTTCACATTTGAAATCCAGGACATCGGTGAAATAACCAGTCTGGCAAAATCTTTTGGAATAAAGACCATCGTTGACAACAGTTATTCTACTCCCATTTTCCAGAATCCGATTGTCCTTGGAGCTGACATGGTTGTACATTCTGCCTCAAAATATTTATCCGGACACAGCGATGTTGTTGGAGGGGTTTTAGTGTGTTCAAATGAAGATAGGGAGCGGATTTTTTCTGGAGAGTACATGACTTTAGGAGGTACCATGAGTCCAATGAATGCCTGGCTTATTTTGAGAGGTCTCAGGACTTTGCAGCTTCGGGTTAAGAAAAGTGACGAAAATGGGATGAAGATTTCAGGCTTTTTAGCATCCCATCCAGCTGTTGAGAAAGTCTATTACCCATTTCTACCAAGCCACCCAGGACATGAAATCGCCAAAAAACAGATGAGTGGTTGTGGTGGTTTAATGAGTATTGAATTAAAAACTAAAGAGCTGGAAAAAATTTCTGCCTTTACAAATTCATTAAAATACTTCCTTTTGGCATGTTCCTGGGGGAGTTACGAGTCGCTTTGTTTTCCTGCGGCAGCTATGGTTTCCTCATCCAATTATCATTCAGGCCCATTTCCGCCCAACCTGGTCAGGTTGTATTGTGGGTTGGATGAAGCGGAACATTTACAGGATGATTTGGAAAATGCATTATTTTTATCAGGGATTTAAACCTTTTGTCAACCGAACTTGTCTAGCTTATTAATTGGTTGTCTTGTCGAGTTATCTGACTTATAAGGAGGGTAATTTGTCAGGGCTGCCATTTGTTTTGTTTATTGCCATCCTGAGTTCCTATTAATCGTTCATCAAGTGAAATTTTTTTACTATTTGTTTACCCTTGCCTTAATTGGTTGGGTTTCAAAGCCTTCGTTTAGCCAGTGTCCTATTCCCAATGCTTGCACTCCAGGTAATGCAACCAATGCTCAGGCGGCTCTTTTTGGAGGGGGTATTTTTCAAGTCAAAATCGGACCAACATTTATTAACAATAGTTCTGGGGCAACAGAAGGCTACCAGGATTTTTGTTCTTTAGGGGCTACAACCGTTTCCCTCGGCTCACCAATTCAGATTGTGGTCAGGACAGGGAATACTTTTTCAGAGAACCTTAGGATTTTTGTTGATATCAATAACGATCAGTCCTTCACTGCTTCAACTGAATTGTTGTTCAGTTCGAATAATGCAAAAGTCCATACGGCCAATATCACCATTCCTTCGGGGGTGACTGGCCAGCAAATTAAATTGCGGATATCTTCCGACTTAATTACAGCGGCAAATTTGCCTGGCCCTTGCACTACTCCGGAGTATTCCCAGGTTGAAGATTATGCCATTATCCTTCAGGAAAATGTTACCCCCCCAATTGCTGCATTTACGGTTTCGGATACACTTACGTGCTCCGGAAATGTCACTTTTACAGATCAGTCAATAAATAACCCGACAAGTTGGACATGGGAATTTGGTGATGGCCAATCTTCAAATCTTCAAAATCCTGTTCATCAATATGCTCTTCCAGGATTATTCAGTGTAAAGCTAAAAGTGTCTTCTCCCAATGGAGTTGATTCGCTGATTAAACTTAATCTCGTACGATACAATGACTCAGTCCCAGTTGCAGCTGTTTGTCAGCCAATTACGATCAATCATTGCTGTGGCTATGGAATATCCAGAGTGAAAATTCACACTCTGGACAATACATCTGGTTTGGGATCCTACGAGAATTATTCCTGCACAAAGAGGGTAAGCCTCTTGCAGGGTAGAGCTTACCCAGTTTTGGTAGGAACCAATCCAAACCAAAACCAGGATACAAGGATATGGATAGATTACAATAGCAATGGTATTTACGAGAGCAACGAAGTTGTTTTTGAAGCTCTTAACGCCAGAAACCCGGAAGGTTCGGTTTTAATATCGAATGATACTTCTGTCAAGCTGAATCGCCCACTAAGGATGCGGGTCATCAGCGAGTTCGCCGGTGGGCCTTTTGGTCCCTGTACAAGCCTTGACAAAGGTCAATGTGAGGATTATACAGTTTATATCAATGCAAATACCCAAGCTCCCATTGCTTCTTTTCAAATAAGTTCTTCTGATTTTTGCCAACCTACTTTTTCATTTTCAAGTACTTCGACCAATGTAATCTCTTTGTATCACTGGTTTTTCGGAGATGGAACTGATTCGATAACTCTAATTCCAAACATCACCCATACCTATTCAAATACAGGTTCTTATGATGTCAAACTTTTGGTAGCAGGGCCATATGGGGTCGATTCTATTACAACACCGAAGGCGGTTAATTATTTTGGAGCTCCGGCAGCGGCTTGTACATTAAATACCCAGGCAGGTGGACCTCAGCTTGGAACAGGGATAAAGGAGGTTCGTTTTGGTTCTATTTTGAAGCAATCCGGAAACTCCTCCGAAGGATATCAAAATTATTCCTGTTCGGATCAAACCTCGGTTCTCAAAGGGCAGAGCGTAACTTTAACCATAAAGAATTCTGGAGAACAACCTGAAAAAGTTCGGGTATGGATTGATTGGAATGCCAATGGAACTTTTGCCACTGATGAGCAGGTCATGTTCTCCCAAGCCGACACAGTTCATTCCATCGTTTTAACCATTCCATCAACTGCAACTGAAAATACCACCTTAAGAATGCGGGTAGCTTCAAACTTCCAGAACGCAGGTGGAATAAATTCTTGTGGCAATATTCAATTGGGACAAGCCGAAGATTATGGAGTCGTTGTATTAACAAATACATCAAAACCCAAGGCACTCTTTTCCACTTCAAACCCCATTTCTTGTTCAGGGATAGTTCAATTCACTGATAGCTCACTTAATCTGCCAGATTCTTATTTATGGGATTTTGGAGACGGAACTACTTCGTCTGAGCCTTCCCCACTCCACAATTACGCTGCAGCTGGTACCTACACCATTAAGTTGATAGCCACCAATGCATTTGGCTCTGATACGCTGATTCGCCCAAATTATATTCAGGTTACTCAGGTGACCGGAATGGTGCCAAGCTCTTGCGCACCAGTAATTCTTGGTTTCTGTTGTCAGTACGGCATTAGTCAGGTGAATTTTGCCGGAATAAACCAGTCATCAGGCAACGCTGCTGAAGGGAACCGGGATTTCACTTGTGGAACCATTGGATCTGCCATTGTAGGCACCTCCATACCAATTACCATTACCAATTCCGGAACAAACCCGGAAAATGTTGGGGTCTGGATCGATTGGAATAATGATGGTAGTTTTTCAGACAATGAGTTGGCATTCAGTTCAAATGCATCCACGAATCATGGTGGAACCATTGCCATTCCCGGAAACGCCGCCGCAGGTTTAGGCTTAAGGGTAAGGGTAGTCTCTGACTTTGCAAATGGGAATTTGAGTGGGGCATGTAGCCCTTTGCAATTTGGGCAAGCCGAGGATTACCAGATAATCCTCCAGGGTAACAGCCAACCACCGATTGCATTATTTGCTGCCAATGAAGTTCTGACATGTTCAGGCACAATTTCCTTTTCCGATACTTCTTTTAATGCACCCACTGCATGGAAGTGGTATTTTGGAGATGGAGACTCTTCTTCTCTTAGAAATCCGACACATACTTATTCCAATCCAGGTCAATACACTGTTACTCTTAGAGTTTCCAATGCCAATGGAGGAGATACCCTTTCAAAAATCAATTACGTCCAGGTTGTTGATAATTTGAATTTGAAACCCGCCCCATGTCAGCCCTCAACGGTGAACACTGTGAACAACCAAGGGGTGGGCATCAGAAGTGTTACACTTAATACAATTAGCAGAATAAGCCCAACTGCACCCACGGAGAATTATGTTGACGCGTCCTGTTCAGATAGAACTGAATTGATAGTGGGTCAATCCTATACCATCACTGTTCTGACCAATACAAATTTTCCAGAAAGTTGCCGAGCATGGATTGATTGGAATAATAATGGGAACTTCGAGGATCCTTCAGAGCGGATTTTAAACACAACCAATTCTACTTCTCATACCGGTTTAGTTTCTATTCCTGCAAATGCCCGTTTAGATACGGCATTAAGATTCAGAGTTATCTCTGATTTCGGTGGCGGAGGACCAGGAGGGGGAAATATACAGCCATGCAATAATCCCAATTTTGGCCAGGTAGAGGACTATGCAGTTGTGGTAAAACAAAACAGTTCGGCCCCTATAAGTCAGATATCATCCGTTAGCCAGCAAAGTTGTAATGGCTATATCCAATTTAGAGATTCCAGTAGTTTTGTGCCAACATCCTGGTTTTGGGATTTCGGTGATGGGATGACTGACACAGTTCAGAATCCAACGCATCAATATCTTAATACCGGATTTTATACTGTTAAATTAAAGGTTGCCAATAATTTCGGGGTTGATTCTGTAACCATTGAAGATTATGTTTTCATTGCAGCACTTTATGGCCCCAAGCCGGCCTCCTGCATTAATTCAGTAGTGAGTCCTGGTGTTGCCAGCGGAATTACCAGGGTTCGGTTTGGAAGTATTGACCGGACTTCAGGTTTGTCGGCCGCTGATGGAGGATATCAGGACTATACATGTTCGGATACAACTTCAATATTGGTACTGACCTCAAACCAAACCAATCCGATTATTGTAAACAGTTCTGCAGGAAACAACCGTGAAAACTGTCGTGCCTTTATTGATTTTAATAACAATGGAATTTTTGAGAATACAGAAGCCATCCTCAATTCATCAAACAATAATGTTCATAGTGCCAATCCGGTATTTACAGCACTTCAATGTGCGGGTGTTCCTGTACGCATGAGGATTATCACCGATAGCCGGTTTAATCAAATTACAAATGCCTGTTACAACCCTGCAAGCGGTCAGGTGGAGGATTATTCGGTAAGGCTTATTTGGGCTGTTGGAAACCAGGAAATTCTGGGTAACTCTGGAATTCTCATTTACCCCAACCCGGGAACAGGGAAATTTCATGTTTCAAGTAGTTTTTCAACATTAAATAGTTGGAAATTATTGGACATGAACGGGCGGGAAGTTGCAAAAGGTGACTGGGCAGATTACGCTCAAAATGAGTCTATTAACCTGGGAAATTGCCAAAATGGAATTTACCAATTGAGGATTGAGACAGGAAGGGGACCCCAGGTTCACCGACTTGTCATTCAAAAATAATTCAACCGTTTTTAATCTGATAAAATCGTTCGATCAATGAAGAAGATTTACAGCATCTTATTGCTGATGTTTTTTGGCCTAAATGCCTTCGGAACACACATCCTTGGTGGTGAAGTTACATATCGTTACTTAGGCAACGATGGTCCTGCGGACCGCCCATTCCGATATCAAATCCGATTTGTCGGTTATGTAGATCGGGTAGGTACACCAGGTGAATTAAGTAACTGGGGTTGTGGCAATCTGGAATCATTTCCACTGTTAAGCATTTATGATGCAGGAACCAATCAAAGGATTCCAAGGGTTCCAGGTGCAACGCAATTGCTCAATGCTACATGGTTATTGCCAAGTCATGGTGAACAGGTTCAAGGTCCCTGCGCCATTAATCCGTACTATGGCGGCATTCGTCCACTTGTAATTCCTGTCCCGGCGGCTTGTGTTGTGCCTGGTTTGAGTGAGTTAAATATCGCAATTACGGACACTACTTTTGAGGTCCAGTTGCCTTTGTCAGCTTCTGGTTACAAGGTAAAATATGAAAATTGCTGCCGGACAGAAAATACTACAAATATTTTCTTTCCCGGTGGGAACAATAATCCGGGAAATTCCTGGGTAGCCAGTATCCCATCACCGATTTTTGTAAACAGCTCTCCTCAGTTTATTGGAGACGCTGTTCCATTTTTCTGTCGGGGAGATACTATTTCAATATCCAACAACGCTTTTGATCCTGACGGGGATCGATTGATTTATTCCTTTGCTCAGCCATATTCTGGCTCAGGAGGCCAGATACCTCCAACCTTCTCAGAGCCAGATGTGGCTACTTATCAGGCAGGATATTCAGTTGAGCAACCGTTTGGCCCGGGAGGATACGCTTTCATTAACCCCTCTACAGGCCTTACCAAGTATTTTTGCAATGTAAACGGCAATTATGCTGTGGCCGTAGATATTCAGGAATATCGAACCCTTTCCAATGGTGTCGAGATTTTGTTATCCACCACCAGACGAGAGTTTCTTGTGGTGGTAAAGGATTGCCAGGACAATCCTCCACCGAACCCCATTAACACAACCGGCGTAGGAACTACTTTTATCAGATCAGAGGGAGATAGTGTGGTTATTCCATTTAAATCCTTTGATGTGGATACAACTACTATTGAAGCTACGTCTGAATTACTTGATCCTTTGACCAATCCTGGATCCCTTGCAATTTGTCCAACCGTTACGGGAACCGATACAGTTTCTACACTGTTTCGGTGGAAAATTAATTGTGGATTGACAGGAGGAATTGTCCGGAACTATTCTGTTGTAGTGCGATATTCGGACAGGGGTTGCCCTCCCAAAACGAATACCGTCGTTTACACGATTATCGTAAATCCATTTAAAGCCCCCACTATTCTCGGAAAGGATTCCATTTGTTCCACAGATAACTCCACTACCTATTCGGTCACCTCAGGAACAGGAAGGGAGTGGAAAATGATAAACGGGAGTATTATCGGGGGGAATACTGGTAATTCCGTTAATGTGACCTTCCCTGGCGACACTGCAAGGGTCAAATTGATTGTTACCAGTGGATTAGGATGTAAAGACTCGACAACAAAACTCATCAGGAAGTTCCAGTTTGTGCCCATCCAGGCTACTTCGGCAACAGAATTTGTATGTCAGGACTCTTCCATTACTTTGAATGCGGCAGGTGGTTATAATCAGGTAAGCTGGGTGCCTGCTTCTTTTTTGAATTCAAATATCATCAGACAGCCAAAAGCTACTATTGGTGATACCACTTCTTTTATTGTTTCCAGTAGTGGTCCTGGTGGTTGTTTGGCAAAGGATACTGTAGTCGTAAAATGGATTCCCAAAATTGCGAAAGCAGGACCTGACTCTATTCTTTGTTCCGGTTTGTCCAGAATAATAGGCGAAGGCCAAAATACTGGGTATCAGTTTTATTCTTACCAATGGTCTCCTTCATCAGGTCTGCAATCGGATACCAGCTTTACAACATTGGCCACATTGTCAAATCCTGGTTCAGGAACTCAAATAGCCACTTATGTTCAGCAGGCAATTCACCGGGCCAGTTCCTGTACATCTACCGATACTGTTCGTTTGGCGATTAAAGCCCTGCCTTCCGTTAATGCAGGTCCTGACACAGCGGTCATCTGTTCCGGAGGAAAGGCGGTTTTGGGAACTATTGAAAATGAGTCCGCTACTTATAATTGGTTTCCCTCCTCAGGCCTGGGTACACCAACGGAAGATACTACACTTGTTTCCTTGAATCCGGATAGTGTTCAGCCTCAATTCATCCGCTACTTCCTGACCAAAACAGAAGTATTGATATCACCACTTCCAGGAGAACCAGCTTGTTCTAATACAGATTCTATCACACTTCGGATTAATCCATTGCCATTTTTCGAACTGGCAACCCAGGATTCCATTTGTTCAGGGTTTTCGACAAGCATCGGTACTGTTAATCAGGCTGGATTTTCCTATTTATGGTCTCCCTCATTTGGTTTGTCAGATTCCATATCTTCTCAAACCAATGTTCTACTAACCAACAATAATCAGGTACCTGTGGACTCAACATTCTTTCTACAGGTTACCAATAACAGCACTTCGTGTTCAAGGGAAAAGTCCATCATGATACGGGTAAATCCCCTGCCCATAGTCAGGGCAGGAAACGACACTACTTTGTGTTCAGGCGATAGTATCCGGATTGGAGAGAATGGTCAAGGCGGATTTTCATATGTCTGGAGTCCCATAAATGGCCTCCAAAATGATTCTACTGGTTCAACATTAATCAGTTTGATCAATCCGGTTGTTGGAGGCCCTGCTATTTTCTTCCCTTATGTTCTTCAGAAAACCAACGAGCAGACCAAATGTAAAAATACCGATACCCTGACAGTGAAGGTAAAAGCCCTCCCAATTGTAAATGCAGGACCAGACTCTACCACCATTTGCTCAGGTGCTAAAACACTTATTGGTACTTTAGAGTCAGATTCAGCCTTGTACCAATGGAATCCACCAACAGGTTTGGGTTTCCCAACCAGCGATACAACAACGGTTAGTTTGAATCCAGATAGTACTCAGATTCAATACTATACATACAAGCTAAGGAAAACAGAAGGCCTGGTTTTGCCGGGAGAGCCAGCTTGTTCTAACTCTGATTCTATTGTAGTTAAGGTTAATCCACTTCCGTTTTTTGACCTGGCAAGTCAGGATTCCATTTGTTCAGGCTTTTCCACTTTAATTGGTACCAT